>NZ_JAAAYH010000288.1:0-11916 GCF_018035285.1 Streptomyces sp. MK37H
CCTGACCGGCTGTTCCTCGGCTTTCGCGCCATCGCTCAATCTAGTGTTCCCGCGCGGGGAGTTCAGCGACCCGGGCGGGCCCGTCTCACTCTCGGGATCCGTAAGGCCGTCGTCGGGCTATGGCCGTCGCGGACAAGGAAACACGCGCAGTGCTACCGAACGGAACATGCCTCATCCCTCGCCACGCCCATAGCCTGCGACTAAAACCCCTGTTCTTTCCCCTGGAGCCCGTCATGACCGAACTGTCCGGAGGCCCGGCCCTCCCCCAGGAGCGTCGCGTCGTCACCGCCATTCCCGGCCCGAAGTCGCAGGAGCTGCTCGCTCGTAAGAACGCGGCGGTCGCCGGTGGGGTGGGGAGTGTGCTGCCGGTCTTCACCGTGCGCGCGGGTGGCGGTGTGATCGAGGACGTGGACGGCAACTCGCTGATCGACTTCGGTTCCGGTATCGCCGTGACCTCCGTCGGCTCCTCCGCGGAGGCCGTCGTACGCCGGGCGTCCGCGCAGCTGGCGGACTTCACGCACACCTGTTTCATGGTCACTCCGTACGAGGGCTATGTGGAGGTCTGCGAGGAGCTGGCCCGGCTCACGCCCGGCGATCACGCCAAGAAGTCGGCGCTGTTCAACTCGGGCGCCGAGGCGGTGGAGAACGCGGTGAAGATCGCCCGTTCGTACACCAAGCGCCAGGCGGTCGTCGTCTTCGACCACGGCTACCACGGCCGGACCAACCTCACCATGGCGCTCACCGCCAAGAACATGCCGTACAAGCACGGCTTCGGCCCCTTCGCGCCCGAGGTCTACCGCGTTCCGCTCGCCTACCCCTACCGCTGGCTGACCGGCCCGGAGAACTGCGCCGAGGAGGCCGCGGCCCAGGCCATCGACATGATCAGCAAGCAGATCGGGGCCGAGAACGTGGCCGCGGTCATCATCGAGCCGGTCCTCGGCGAGGGCGGCTTCATCGAGCCCGCCAAGGGCTTCCTGCCCAGGATCGCGGAGTTCGCCAAGTCCCACGGCATCGTCTTCGTCGCGGACGAGATCCAGTCCGGCTTCTGCCGCACCGGCCAGTGGTTCGCCTGTGAGGACGAGGGCATCGTCCCGGACCTGATCACCACCGCCAAGGGCATCGCGGGCGGTCTGCCGCTGGCCGCCGTCACCGGCCGCGCGGAGATCATGGACGCGGCGCACTCCGGCGGTCTCGGCGGCACCTACGGCGGAAACCCGGTGGCGTGCGCGGCGGCGCTCGGCGCGATCGAGACGATGCGCGAGCTGGACCTCAACGCCAGGGCCAAGCGCATCGAGGAGGTCATGAAGGGCCGCCTCGCCGCGATGCGGGAGAAGTACGACATCATCGGCGACCTCCGCGGCCGCGGCGCCATGATCGCCATCGAACTCGTGAAGTCCGGCACCAAGGACCCCAACCCCGAGGCCACGGCCGCCGTCGCCAAGGCGTGCCACTCGGCCGGGCTGCTCGTGCTGACCTGCGGAACCTACGGCAATGTGCTGCGTTTCCTGCCGCCGCTGGTGATCGGCGAGGACCTTCTGAACGAGGGTCTCGACATCCTCGAGAGCGCCTTCGCCGAGCTGTGACTGTGAGTGATCGATGGGTGGCGTGAAGAAGATGTGCGGGGCCGATGACAGGTGGGTGATCGGTCTGTCGGGCGGGGCTTCGCTGCCGTACGGTCATTGCAGATGAGAGAAACACCCCGCTCGCAGGGGACTGCGGGCGATGCCGTGCCGGTGCTTCCCCAGCCCCGACCCGGCTGTGCCCTCGCGCACACCACTGGAGCCTCCGGCTCCGGATCTCCTCACCGATCGGACGGCCGCCCGCCCCAAACCCCCCGGGGCGCGCGGTACACCGATCGCCACGGCGGCCCCGGAACCACCCCCCCTGTTCCGGGGCCGCCGACTGTTCACTCCCCTTCCGCGCCACGGGCGACACTGCTCGCAGTCTTTGCGCCCCTCGCGCTGCTCGCGCTGTGCACCTGGCAGATCGCCGCCCACGGCCCCCTGCGCACCTACGACGAACGGCTCGGCCGCGCGATCGCCGGCTCGGCGCTCCCCTCCCCCGTCGCCGGGTTCCTCGCCGACCTCGGCAATACGGCGGTGGCGGTCCCCGTCCTCGCCGTCGCCCTCGGCTGGGCGGCGTGGTGCGCCCGGCGCGCGGCAGAGCCGCGCTGGTGGCTGCCGCCGCTGGCCGCCGCGGTGGCGATGGCGGCGGTTCCGGCGCTGGTGGTTCCGTTCAAGGCGCTGATCGACCGCCCCGGCCCGCCCGGGCCGCTGGCGGGCGAGACCGGATTCTTTCCCTCCGGCCATGCCGCGACGGCCGCCGTCGCCTACGGCGCGGCGGCGCTGCTCCTCCACCCTCTTCTGCGCCCGCGGCTCCGGCGGCCCCTCCTGGTGGCCGTCGCCATGCTGAACCTCGCCGTGGCCGCCGGGCTGGTCCGGCGCGGCTACCACTGGCCACTGGACACCGTCGCGAGCTGGTGTCTGTCCGGTCTACTGCTGTGGGCGGTGCTCAGGGCCAGCCGATCGAGCCACAACGGTCAGCAGTCCGGTCCCGGCCCGCGGAAACGACAGTCACCCCAGGCCGCGCCGAGCGACCCGGGGTGACCACGGCGCGGGGCTCCGCCCTCAGCTGTCGAACCCCAGCCCCACCTTGTCCATCGCCTTCAGCCACAGATTGCGGCGCCCACCGTTCTCGTCGGCCCGGGTCATGGACCACTGCGTGATCCCGATGCCCGCCCACCGCACCGGCTCCGGCGGGAAGGGCAAAGGCTTGCCGCGGACCATCTCCAGGCGGGTGCGCTCAGTGCGCTCACCGGCGAGCAGATCGAGCATCACCTCGGCGCCGAACCGGGTCGCCCCGACGCCCAGGCCCGTGTAGCCGAGCGCGTACGCCACCCTGCCCCCGTGCGCGCTGCCGAAGAACGCGGAGAAGCGCGAGCAGGTGTCGATGGCGCCGCCCCAGGCGTGGCTGAAGCGCACGCCCTCCAGCTGCGGGAAGCAGCGGAAGAAGTGCTGGGCGAGGGTGCGGTAGGTGGCGGGGTGGTGGTCGTATTCGGCGCGCACCCGCCCCCCGTAGCGGTAGATGATGTCGTAGCCGCCCCACAGGATGCGCTGGTCGGCGGTGAGCCGGAAGTAGTGGAAGTGGTTGGCGGTGTCGCTGAGTCCTTGCCTGCCCCGCCAGCCGATCGCGCCGAGCTGCTCCTCGGTGAGCGGCTCGGTCATCAGCGCGTGGTCGTAGACGGGGGTGATGTACGGGCGGACGCGGCGCACCAGCGCGGGGAAGGCGTTGGTGGCGAGCGCCACCTGTCGGGCGCGCACCCGGCCGTAGGGGGTACGGACGGCCATCCCCGCCCCGGTGCTCGCCAGCCGCTCGGCCGGGGTGTGTTCGTAGATCCGTACGCCCAGCTCGGCGCAGGCCCGCGCCAGGCCCCAGGCGAGCTTGGCGGGGTGCAGCATGGCCACGCCGCGGCGGTCCCACAGCCCGGCCAGGAAGGTGGGCGAGTCGACCTCGGCGCGCACCGCGTCGCGGTCGAGGAACTCCTGCTCGCCGATGCCGAGTCCGGCCGCCAGCTGAGCGGCCTCGCGCAACTCCGCAACCTGGTACGGCTCGGTGGCCACATCGATCTCGCCGGTGCGTTCGAAGTCGCAGTCGATGCCGTAGCGCTCGACGGCGGACTCGATGGCGTCGAGGTTGCGATGGCCGAGCCGCTCGAGTTCGGCCAGCTCATCGGGCCAGCGGGCGGCGCCGTTGCCGAGGCCGTGGGTGAGGGAGGCGGCGCAGAAACCGCCGTTGCGCCCCGAGGCGGCCCAGCCGATCTCCTGGCCCTCGACCAGGACCACCTCGCGGTCGGGGTCACGCTCCTTGGCGATCAGGGCGGTCCACAGTCCGCTGTAGCCGCCGCCGACGACGAGCAGATCGCACCGCTCCTCCCCGACGAGGGCGGGGCGGGGGCCGGGCCTGCCGGGGTCGTCCAGCCAGTACGGCCGGTACGCGGCCCCGGCCAGGGCCTTCCAAGCGGACGGAGTGGGGGCACCCTCGCCCCCGGACGAGCGGGTCATGGCGTCCGTGGCCATGGTTCTCAGCTCCTCTTGCGGCGGGCGCCGGCCAGTTGGCCGACGAGAACGCACAGCACCGCGACGGCGAACATCGCTGTTCCGATCACATTGATCTGCACGGGTGTGCCGCGCTGTGCGGATCCCCAGACGAACATGGGGAAGGTCACGGTCGAGCCTGCGTTGAAGTTGGTGATGATGAAGTCGTCGAAGGAGAGCGCGAAGGACAGCAGCGCGCCCGCGGCGATACCCGGCGCGGCGATCGGCAGGGTGACGCGCAGGAAGGTCTGCGCCGGGGAGGCGTAGAGGTCCTGGGCGGCCTGCTCCAGCCGGGGGTCCATGGACATCACCCGCGCCTTGACGGCCGTCACCACGAAGCTCAGGCAGAACATGATGTGGGCGATGAGGATCGTCCAGAAGCCGAAGTCCACGCCCATGTTGAGGAAGAGGGTGGCCAGCGAGGCGGCCATGACGACCTCGGGCATCGCCATCGGCAGGAAGATCAGGCTGTTGACCGCGGGGCGGGCCCGGAAGCGGTAGCGGGCCAGCGCGAAGGCGATCATCGCGCCGAGGACGGTCGCGCCGATCGTCGCCCATACCGCGATCTTCAGGCTGAGCGAGAGCGAGCCGCACAGGTCGGCGACACCGCACGGATCGGTCCAGGCCTCGGTGGAGAACCGCTGCCATTCGTAGTTGAAGCGCCCGTTGGGCTTGTTGAAGGAGAAGACCAGGACGACGACGTTGGGCAGGATCAGATACGCGAGGGTGCCGAGCCCCGCGATGACCACCAGGTTCCGCCGTATCCAGCGCGTCAGGGCCGTCACACCAGGTCCTCCGTCCCGGACTTGCGGATGTAGACGGTGACCATCGTGAGGATGGCCGCCATGAGGATGAAGGACAGCGCCGCCGCCGTCGGATAGTCCAGCACCCGCAGGAACTGCGACTGGATGACATTGCCGATCATCTTCTGGTCGGTGGAGCCCAGCAGTTCGGCGTTGATGTAGTCGCCCGCGGCGGGGATGAAGGTGAGCAGCGTGCCCGCGACGACGCCCGGCATGGACAGCGGGAAGGTCACCTTCCGGAAGATGGTGAAGGGCCGGGCGTAGAGGTCGCCCGCGGCCTCGTGGAGCCTGGGGTCGATGCGCTCCAGCGAGGTGTAAAGCGGGAGGATCATGAAGGGCAGGAAGTTGTACGTCAGCCCGCAGACCACCGCGAGCGGTGTGGCCAGCACCCGCTGTCCCTCGGTGATCCCCAGATAGCTGGTGACGTCCAGGATGTGCAGCGAGTTGAGCGCGCCCACCACCGGGCCGCCGTCGGACAGGATCGTCTTCCAGGCGAGGGTGCGGATCAGGAAGCTGGTGAAGAACGGCGCGATGACCAGGATCATCACCAGATTGCGCCAGCGGCCCGCCCGGAAGGCGATGAGATACGCGAGCGGATAGCCGAGCACCAGGCACATCACGGTGGCGGTGGCGGCGTAGAGCACCGAGCGCAGGAACTGCGGGTAGTACTCGCTCAGCGCGTCCCAGTAGGTCTGGAAGTGCCAGGTGACCTTGAAGCCCTCTTCGAGGGAGCCGGTCTGGACGGAGGTCGACGCCTGGTAGATCAGCGGTGCGGCGAAGAAGATCAGCAGCCAGAGGAGGCCGGGGAGCAGCAGCCAGTAGGGCACCAGCCGCTTGCGGACGGCGGGCTTGCGGAGGGACGGCTTCCGTACGGGCTCAGGTACCGGCCCGGCGGCGTCCGGCGGGGCGTCGGGAGTCGCCGTCGCGCTCATGGGGCCTCCTCGTCCAGCTCCGTACCGGCGTCGATGTCCTGGGTCGCGTCGAGGCCGAAGGTGTGGGCGGGGTTCCAGTGCAGGACGACCTCGGCGCCGGGGACGAGCCGCGCGTCGCGCTCGATGTTCTGCTCGTAGACGGTGATCTCGGGGCAGCCCGGGGTGGTGATGAGGTACTGGGTGGAGACGCCGATGAAGCTGGAGTCGGCGATCCGCCCGGTGATCCGGTTGCGGCCCTCCGGTATGGTCCCGGCGTCCTCGGCGTGGGCCAGGGTGATCTTCTCGGGGCGCACCCCTACCAGCAGTTTCCCTCCCGTGCGGACGGGGGCGCTACATCGGTCGGCGGGCAGCGAGAGCTTGCCGCCGGCGACGGCGAGGACGAGGTCGCCGCCGCTCTTGTCGGTGATCTCGGCCTCGATGAGGTTGGAGGTGCCGAGGAAGTTGGCGACGAAGGTGGTGCCGGGGTTCTCGTAGAGGTCGGCGGGGGCGCCGCGCTGTTCGACCCGGCCGCCGTTCATCACCGCGACCGTGTCGGCCATGGTCATGGCCTCCTCCTGGTCGTGGGTGACATGGATGAAGGTGATGCCGACCTCGGTCTGGATGCGCTTGAGCTCCAGCTGCATCTGACGGCGCAGCTTGAGGTCGAGCGCGCCCAGCGGTTCGTCGAGCAGCAGCACCCGGGGGTGGTTGATCAGGGCACGGGCGACGGCGACGCGCTGCTGCTGGCCGCCGGAGAGCTGCTGCGGTTTGCGGCGGGCGAAGTCGCCGAGCTGGACCAGCTCCAGCATCTCCTCGACCTGCTTCTTCACCGACTTGATGCCGCGCCGGCGCAGTCCGAAGGCGACGTTCTCGAAGATGTCGATGTGCGGGAAGAGGGCGTAGCTCTGGAAGACCGTGTTGACGGGCCGCTTGTGGGGCGGGAGGGCGGTGATGTCCTCATCGGCGAGCCGGACGATGCCGCTGGTGGGCTCCTCCAGACCCGCGATCATGCGCAACGTGGTGGTCTTGCCGCAGCCGGAGGCGCCGAGCAGGGCGAAGAAGGAGCCGGCGGGTATGTGCAGATCGAGCGGGTGGACGGCGGTGAAGGACCCGTAGGTCTTGCTGATCCCGGTGAGACGGACGTCGCCGCCGGAGGTGGGCTGGGTCATGGCGGTGTCGCTTCCTCGCTTGTCAGGCGCCGGTGAGCTTGGCGAACTTGTCCTCGAATGCCGTCTCTTCCTTGCTGGAGAGCGAGCGGAAGGAGTGGGACTTGGCGGCCATCTCCTCGTCCGGGAGGATCAGCGGATTGTCCGCCAGCGCCTTGTCGATCTTCGCGAGCTCCTCGCGCACCCCGTCGACCGGGCAGACGTAGTTGATGTAGGCGGCGATCTTCGCGGCGACCTTGGGCTCGTAGAAGTAGTCGATGAGCCGTTCGGCGTTCCTCTTGTGGCGCGCCTTGTTGGGGACCAGGAGGTTGTCCGTGGCCGTCATATAGCCGGCGTCGGGGATGGCGAACCCGATCTCGGGGTTGTCCGACTGGAGCTGGATCAGGTCCCCGGCCCAGGCCATACAGGCGGCGATGTCGCCCTTGGTGAGGTCGCCGGTGTAGTCGTTGCCGGTGAAGCGGCGGACCTGGCCCCGGTCGGACGCCTTCTGGAGGCGGGCGATCGCGGCGTCGTAGTCGTCGGCGGTGACCGTCTCGGGGTTCTTGCCCATGTCCAGGAGGGTCAGCCCGACGGTGTCGCGCATCTCGGTCAGCAGCCCGACCCGGCCCTTGAGCTTGGGGTCCTCCAGCAGCTGGGAGACGGAGGTGACCTTACGGCCGCCGGTGGCCTTCTTGTTGTACGCGATGACGGCGGGGATACCGGTCCACGGGTAGGAGTGGGCGCGGCCCGGGTCCCAGTCCGGAGTGCGAAAAGGTTTCGCCAGGTTGGTGTAGGCATGGGGCAGTTGGGCGGGGTCCAGCGGCTGTATCCAGCCGAGCCGGATCATCCGGGCGGCCAGCCAGTCGGTGACGCAGATGAGATCGCGACCGGTGTCCTGGCCCGCCGCGAGCTGCGGCTTGATCTTGCCGAAGAACTCGACGTTGTCGTTGATGTCCTCGGTGTACTTGACCTTGATGCCGGTACGGCGCTGGAACCGGTCCAGGGTCGGATGGCGGCCGCCCTTGCCGACGTCCATGTACTCGGTCCAGTTGGAGAAGGCCAGCCGCTTCTCCTCGTCGGAGTGGTCATCGGAGGCGTTGTCCGCCTCGGTGCGCCCCGCGGGCGGGATACCGCAGCCGCCGAGCGCCCCGAGCCCGCCGACGGCGATCGCCCCGGCGCCTCCCGCACGCAGCAGGGAGCGGCGGGTGAGCGCCATACGGCCGCTGGTCAGGGAGCGCCGCATCGCGGCGATCTGTGGTGGGGACAGGCTCTCGGGCTCGTGCCGTGCTTCCATAAGCTGTGCCTTTCGAGGGTGTCGGCCGGTGGCGGCCGGCCGAGGCCACGCGGAGGTAGCCGCACATTCAGGTCTGTCGGTCAGGTCTGCCGATCACCGAAGACCGTGCGGTGCCAGTCCTTGCGGACCACTGCGGTGTTGTCGAACATCACATGCTTGACCTGCGTGTACTCCTCGAAGGAGTACGCCGACATGTCCTTGCCGAAGCCGGATGCCCGCACCCCGCCGTGCGGCATCTCGCTGATGATCGGGATGTGGTCGTTGATCCAGACGCAGCCGGCCCGGATCTCGCGGGAGGCGCGGCCCGTACGGTAGACATCGCGGCTCCAGGCGGAGGCGGCGAGACCGTAAGGGGTGTCGTTGGCGAGCGCGATGCCCTCGTCGTCGCTGTCGAAGGGGAGGACGACCAGGACCGGGCCGAAGATCTCGGACTGGACGACCTCGCTGTCCTGGGGCGCGCCGGTGATCAGCGTGGGCCGGTAGTAGGCGCCCTTGGCGAGGTCGCCGCCCGGGGCCTCGCCGCCGGTGACGACGGTGGCGTAACCGCGGGCCCGCTCCACGAAGCCCGCCACGCGGTCGCGCTGGGCGTGGGAGATCAGCGGGCCGAGGTCGGTGTGCGGATCGAAGGGATCGCCCAGCCTTACGGTCGCCATGAGATCGGCGACGGCGGCGACGAACGCGTCGTACAGCGGGCGCTGCACATACGCGCGGGTGGCCGCGGTGCAGTCCTGTCCGGTGTTGATCAGCGCCCCCGCGACGGCGCCGTGCGCGGCGGCCTCCAGATCCGCGTCGTCGAAGACGACGAAGGGCGCCTTACCGCCGAGTTCGAGATGGATCCGCTTGACGGTGGCGGTGGCGAGTTCCGCGACCCGCTTGCCGACCGCCGTGGAGCCGGTGAAGGAGGTCATCGCCACGCCGGGGTGGGAGACCAGGTGCTCGCCCGCCTCACGGCCGGTGCCGCTCACCACGTTGACGACGCCGTCCGGGAGGCCCGCCTCCGTGGCCGCCTGGGCGAACATCAGCGAGGTCAGGGGCGTCAGTTCGGCGGGCTTCAGCACGATGGTGTTGCCCGCGGCGATGGCCGGGAGGACCTTCCACGCCGCCATCTGGAGGGGGTAGTTCCAGGGGGCGATGGAGCCGATGACGCCAATGGGCTCGCGGCGGATGTACGAGGTGTGGTCGCCGCTGTACTCGCCGGCGGCCTTGCCCTCCAGGTGGCGGGCGGCACCCGCGAAGAAGGCGGTGTTGTCGATGGAGCCGGGCACATCGAACTCGGTGCTGAGCTTGATGGGCTTGCCACACTGCAGCGACTCGGCGTGGGCGAGGTCGTCCGCCCGCTCGGTGAGCGCCGCGGCGAAGCGGTGCATCGCGTCGGACCGCTCGCCGGGGGTGGCGCCCGCCCACTCGGGGAAGGCGGCCTCGGCGGCGGCCACGGCGGCGTCGACATCGGCCGTACCGGCGAGCCGGTAGCTGAACACCTGCTCGCCGGTGGCCGGGTCGACGACCGCGTGCGTGCCCTCGGAGCCGCCCTCACCCAGACGGCCCGCGATGTACTGGGCACCGTCGGCGAATCGCTCCGTCACGTCGAACCGCTGATCCATCGCGCTCTCCTCCGCCGATCCGCCCAGAGGGGCACGGCGTAGCTACAACCGGAATTGATGGCCGATCCTGACAGAGGAGCAGCGCTTCAACAAGGGATTCCGTTGTTGCTTTTTGGTTTCGCGACGGATTCAGTGATCAGAGTGGCTTCGGCATCACCGTTTCCGAGCCGGAGCCCGGTCCGGACCGACGGATTGAGCAGCCGGTCCGGAGTCCGGTTGGGACGCCGGTGAGGGCGCCGGCGGAGACGCCGTCCGGAGCCCGGTGGGACCCCGGTCCGGACGCCGTCTAGAAGACGGAGTCGATGGCGGCGTCCAGCGCGGCGAGGTATATCGCCGGGAGCACCATGCCGATGATGCCGCAGACCAGACCGGCGGTGGCCGAGCCCCCGTTGTTCGCCTCGCCGCGGCTGACCTTCCCCTTGCCGATGGCGCCGAAGATGATCGCCAGGATGCCGAGGATGACCGCGAAGACCCACAGGAAGTAGGTGATCCCGCAGACCAGACCGACGATGCCGCAGACCAGCGCGGCCGTGCCCATGCCATTGCTCAGCTGCATCGGCATCCCGGCCGCCCCCGGGTAGACGGGCGGCGTGGCGGGGTAGCCGGCCCCGGGGTACTGCGGCTGCTGGCCCGGGGGCTGCGCCGGCGGCGGGGGCGCGGCATAGGGATTGGCCTGTGGGTCGTACGGCCCCTGCTGTGGGCCGGGTGTGTTGCTGGACATCGTCGGTCTCCCCTCCTGGTTAACGTCCGGCAATGCTATGGGCAGGACTCATGCCTGGACAGCTCAATTGCGCAGGTCGGCGGGGCTGTCGGTGGCGGGTGCGAGAATCCTGGGCATGAAGACGAACGGGGTGGGGGATTCGGTTTCGGCGGAGGGGAGTCCCCCGGTTTCGGCGGACGGGGGTCCTCGGTCGGTCGAGGAGCTGGTCGAGCGGGCGGCGCGCGGTGAGCGCCTGAAGTACGTGTGGTTCTGGGGGCATCGGCCCAGGCCGGGCGGAAGCGTGGGTCCGGGGTGCTTCAGCCAGTGGTGGCCGTCACCGTTCACCGTGGCCGGGGTCACCTATGCGACGGCCGAGCACTGGATGATGGCGGGCAAGGCGCGGCTGTTCGGCGACGCGGAGGCCGAGCGCCGGGCGCTCGACGCCTCCCACCCCAAGCAGGCCAAGGACGCGGGCCGCGCGGTGCGCGGCTTCGACGAGGAGACGTGGCGGCGTCATCGCTTCGGGCTCGTGGTCGAGGGCAGTGTGCACAAGTTCGGCCACCACCCCGAGCTGCGCGGATATCTGCTGGGCACCGGGTCGCGCGTCCTGGTGGAGGCCAGCCCGGTGGACCGGGTGTGGGGCATCGGGCTGGCGGCGGACGACGAGCGGGCGGCGGACCCGGCCCGCTGGCGCGGGCTCAATCTGCTGGGTTCGCGCTGATGGAGGCGCGTCAGCGGCTGATATCGGCGAGCAGGGGCGGGAGCACCGCAGGGGCCGAGACGCTGGCATAGCCCGGGTCGTCATCGCTGCCCGAGTCGTCGTCCTCGGCGGCTATGTAGACGAAGATCATGACGACGCTCGCCACCACGGCGATCACCCCGAGGATCACCCCGGCCAGCGCCGAGCCGCCGTTGGTCGCCTCGCCGCTCGCCGCCCTGGAGCGGCCGAGCACCCCGAAGATGATCGCGAGCACACCGAGGATGATGCCGAGCACGATGCTCGCGAACAGCACCAGGCCGATGATGCCGAGCACCAGGGCGGCCGTGCCATGGCCGTTGTTCGGCACATACGTCCCGCCCGGCCAGCCCTGGCCGTACGCCCCTCCGGGGTAGGCGGCGGGATAGCCGGAGCCGGGGTAGCCCGTGCCGGGGTGGGCGGTGCCGGTGTAGGAGGCGCCCGGGTAGCCGTAGCCGGGATGGCCCTGGCCCGGCGCCCCGCCGTACGGGGACTGCTCGTACGGCGCCTGCTGCCCGTACCCGGGCTGGGCGTACCCGGGCTGGGCGTACCCGCCCTGGCCGTACCCGCCCTGGCCGTATCCGTTCGGCTGGCCGTATCCGTTCGGCTGGCCGTATGCGTTCGGCGCGTAG
>NZ_JAAAYH010000289.1:0-11898 GCF_018035285.1 Streptomyces sp. MK37H
CGCCTGGCCCGTCGGGCTCGCCCGGCCCGTCCGGTGTGCTTGGCCTGCTCGGCTCGCCCGGTCCGCCTGGTCCGCCTGGTCCGCCTGGTCCGTCGGGCCAGTTCGGTGTGCTTGGCCTGCTCGGCCCGTCCGGCCCGCCTGGTCCGCCCGGCTCGCCCGGCCCACCTGACCGGCCCGGCCCGTCCGACCCGCTCGGTCCGCCTGGCCCGCCTGGCCCGCCTGGCCCGTCGGGCCCGTCTGGCGCGCCCGGCCCGTCCGGCCCGCCTGGTCCGCCCGGCGCGTCTGGCGCGCCTGGCCCGCCCGCGCCCGGCCCATCTGACACGCTCGGCCCGTCTGACCGGCCCGGCCCGTCTGACCCGCTCGGTGCGCCTGGCCCGTCGGGCTCGCCCGGCCCGTCCGGTGTGCTTGGCCTGCTCGGCCCGCCTGGCCCGCCTGGTCCGTCCTCGCCCCGCGCGCCTGGCCCGTCTGACCCGTCGCGCTCGCCCGGCCCGTCCGGCGCGCTTGGCCCGCCTGGTCCGCCCGGCTCGCCCGGCCCGTCTGACCCGCTCGGTCCGCCTGGCCCGTCGGGTCCGCCTGGCCCGTCGGGCTCGCCCGGCCCGTCCGGTGTGCTTGGCCCGTCGGGTCCGCCTGGTCCGTCCGGCCCGCCTGGTCCGTCCGACCTGCCTGGTCCGCCCGGCGTGCCCGGTTCGTCTGCCGGCCCGCTGTCGGCGGCTTCCGTGGTGCCCTCCGGGGCCGGGCACGGTCGGCCCGTCAGGGCGTCGACGAATCGCTCCAGCAACTCCCCCCAGGGCGCCCCGCAGTCGCGCAGACACGCCTCCTGGTCCAGGGCGATCTGCTCCTCCAGCCGGGCCAGGAACGCCCATGGAGGCTCGGTCGCGGCCGGAGAGGTCGGGTCGTCGGTCATCGGGTGGCTCGCTGACTGGTGGGTTACGGGCATGGACACAGAGGATCTCCTGCGCATCCTGCCCCGCCCGGGCGCCGGTGATCCATCGCGACGCGGCCTCCGCCACGCACTGGCAGCAAGCTGTTATCCCGCTCCCTCAACTCCTCTCCGGCCGCCCCGGATCGGCATCAGGAGCCCGCCCTGGCACCTTCCTGAAAGGGACATTGAGGCGCGGGGTGGGCCTGGTTAGAAAGGTGTCCCGGGTCCTTCCGCCCGCCGCCGAGCGGGCAGCGGAGCGCGACCCGGCGGCGGGACCTTCCCCGGGGCCCGCCGCCGACACCTCACGGGAAGCGGGCAGCGAGCCCACCGGAGCGCGTCCGGCCCCGGGAGGCGGCGGCCGGTCGCCGCACCGGCCGCGGGAGACGCGGGAGACAGCCACGAGGAGAGCGACGATGACATCGCCCGGCAGTGCCCGAACCCGGTGGTTCCGGCGGTACCCGGCGGCCGGCCGGCCGCGGGCGCGGCTGGTCTGCCTGCCCCACGCGGGCGGGACCGCGACGTTCTTCCACCCCTGGGCCGGGGCGCTGGGCCCCGATGTCGAGGTGCTGGCCACCCGGTACCCCGGCCGTCAGGAGCGGATCGCCGAACCGTGCGCGACCAGCATGGCGGAGCTCGCCGACCCGCTGGCCGCGGAACTGCTTCCCTTCCTCGACGTCCCGGTGGCCTTCTTCGGCCACAGCATGGGGGCGTCCCTCGCCTATGAACTGGCCCTGCGCCTCCAGCCGGCCCACTCGGACCGGCTGGCCGGGCTCTTCGTCTCGTCCCGCGAGGCTCCGCATCTGGTGACCCCCAAGGAGATCCACCTCGGTACCGACGACGAGCTGATCGCCGAGGTGGTGCGGCTCGGCGGCGCGGACGCCGCGCTGCTGGCCGACCCCGGGATCCGGGACATCGTGCTGCCGTCCGTACGGGCCGACTTCCGGATCGCGGGCACCTACCGGGCCGAAGTCCCGCACCCCGTCGGCTGTCCGGTCGTGGCGTATGCCGGCGACCGGGACCCGGGCGCCGGGGAGAACGAGATGAAGCACTGGTCCGAGGTCGCCGGACATTCCTTCGGCATGCGCGTCCTGCCCGGTGGCCATTTCTACCTGAATGCCGAGCGGGATTCCCTGACGACCGACATCAAAAGGCGCCTGGACGAAGCAGTGTTGGCACCTTCCTGACGCAGGGCGTGCACATCGCATAACCGTGCTGCGATGGTTTTGAGTGCGGGAACGCAAAAGGAGCGCCGAACGGGGGGATTCCCGCCCGGCGGCAATGACCGAGAGGTTGAATTCATCATGCCCACCCTTACCGAAGAGCGCGCTGCGAAGATCAAGGAAATCGTCTGCGAGATTCTCGAGCTGGAGGAGGACGAGGTCACCGAGACCAGCCTCTTCCGCGAGGACCACGACGCCGACTCGCTGCGCGCCATCGAGATCCTGGCCTCCCTGGAGAAGGAGTTCAAGGTCGTCATCGACCAGTCCGAGCTCGCTCGCATGGTCAACCTCAAGGGCGTCCACGAGGTCGTCGCCGAGTCAGCCGGCTGGTAATCCCGTCCGCTGTTCAAGCCGAGACTGGTTGGAGGTTTCGATGACTGCTCCCGCGCGCGACGGTTCCGCCGTCGCGGCTCACCGAGTGGTTCTTACCGGGTTTGGCGTTTTCTCCAGCATTGGAGTGGGCGCCGCCGAGTTCGCCGAAGGGCTGCGTTCCGGCCGCAGCGGAGCGAAGCCGATCACCGCCTTCGACACCGAGGGGTTCGCCCACGCCAACGGCTGCGAAATTGTCGACTTCGAACCGGAGAAGTGGATACGCAATCTGGACGTGGCAGAACTCGGCCGGGCCAGTCAGTTCTCGGCAGCCGCGGCCCGCATGGCCGTCGAGGACGCGAATCTCGACGTCGACGTACTGCGCGAGCAGCGCGGCCTCATCTCCATCGGCACCACCGACGGGGAGTCCTTCGATCTGGACCAGCTGGTGGAGAGCCAGATCGCCCACGGGCCGGAGAAGATGGACTCCACCATCGCGCGCCGGGTGCGGGCTGGCCGCCTCTCCGCGGCCGTCGCCCATGAGCTCGGGCTGACGGACGTCGAGGCGGTGACGATTCCGACGGCCTGCGCCGCGGGCAACTACGCGATCGGCTACGGCTTCGACGCCGTACGCACCGGCGAGGTGGACTTCGCCCTCTGCGGCGGCGCCGACGCCATGTGCCGCAAGACCTTCGCCGGCTTCTACCGGCTGGGCACCATCGCACCCGAGCTGTGCCAGCCGTTCGATGTCGACCGCAAGGGCATCCTCACCGGCGAGGGCGCGGGCGTGCTCGTCCTGGAGAGCCTGGAGTCGGCCCTGGCCCGGGGCGCCCGCATCTACGCGGAGGTCCTCGGCTACGGCCTCAACTGCGACGCCTATCACCAGGTGGCCCCGAACCAGAGCAGCGTCGCCCGCTGCATGGCACTCGCCCTGGAGAACGCCGGGGTCAAGCCCGGCGAGGTGGATCTGGTGTCCGCGCACGGCACCGGCACCAAGGCCAACGACATCACCGAGGCCCGCGCCATCCGCGAGGTCTACGGCGCGGCCCCGCCGCGGACCATCTCCATCAAGTCGATGCTCGGCCACACCATGGGCGCCGCCAGCGCCCTCGCCGCGATCGCCTGCTCGCTGGCGATCGTGCACCGCTTCATCCCGCCGACCATCAACCACACCGCCACCGACCCCGAATGCGAGGTCGACTGCGTGCCCAACCAGGCGGTCGAGGCGGATCTGCGGATCGTGCAGAACAACGGTCTCGCCTTCGGCGGCAACAACGCGGTCGTCATCCTGGGCAAGTACGAGGAGCACCGATGAGCCGCTGGCCCATCACCGGAGTCGGCGCCGTCGCCAGCGTGGGAGCCGACCCGGCGGAGATTTTCGACAGCCTCTGCCAGGGGCGCGGCGGGCTGCACAGCCTGCGCGGCTTCAACCGCGACTGGTACAACGCCGACCTGCTGTACGAGGTGGACGACCGGCCGGCGCCCGGCACCGATGTCGTGGGCCGGGCCACCGCCCTGCTCACCACGGCCATCGGGCAGGCGCTGGACGACGCCGGTCTGCCCAGGGACCTGCGCGGGGTGCCCGTGCTCATCGGCACCGGGCTGCGCGAGCTGCGCTCGCTGGAGCTGTGGTGGCGCGACGGACAGGACTTCGACGCCGGAAGCATGCACTTCGGCACCGCGCTGCGGGAGCGGTTCGGCGCCGATGACACCACCACCATCTCCAACGCCTGCTCCGCGTCCCTGTACTCGCTGGCCCTGGGCGTGGACCTGCTGGAGTTCCGGGAGGCCGACACCGTCGTGGTGGCGGGCGTGGACGTCATCACCGAGAGCATGTTCGGCCTCTCCGACCGACTCCAGCTCGACCCGCCGGACGCGCTGCGCCCGTTCGACCGGGACCGCAAGGGCACCGTGATGGGCGAGGGCGCCGCCGCGATCGTGCTGCGCCGCGCCGCGGACGGCGGCGGGCACGGCTGGGTGCGCGGCGTGGGTGTCAACTGCGACGCCTACCACGCCACCGCGCCCGACCCCGGCGGCATCGCCCTGGCCATCAAGGACGCCCACACCCGGGCGGGCGTCAAACCGGAGGACGTGGAACTGGTGATGGTGCACGGCACGGGCACCCCGCTCAACGACGCCGCCGAGGCCACCGCGCTGCGGGAGGTGTACGGCGACCACCTGGGCCGCCCCGTGATGACCGGGATCAAGTCGATGACCGGGCACACCTCCGGCGCCTCCGGCGTGCTCAGCCTCATCGTGGCGCTGCGCGCCATGCGGGAGCACCGCGTGCCCCCGATCACCGGTCTTGACCATCCGGCCGAGGAGACCGAGGGATTCCGGCTGGTGCGCGGCACCGCGCAGCGGGCGGATGTCTCCCTCGCCCAGATCGACGCCTTCGGCTTCGGCGGCATCAACGCCGTGGCGGTAGTGGAGGCGGCCCGATGAGCGCCGTACTGACCGGGGTCGGGCTCGCGCTGCCCGGCGTCACCGACCCGCGAGACCTGTTGGCCCCCGTGCCCGGCGGCGCGGAGCCGGTGGACCCCGCCGCCCGCATCGGCAAGAAGGGCCTGCGCTTCAAGGACCGTGCCACCCAGCTCGCGCTGGCCTGCGCGGATGAGGCGCTGGCGGACGCGGGGCTGCTCGGCCCCGAGGGGCTCACGGTCCCCGGGGAGACCGTCGCCGTCCTCGTGGCTTCCAACTACGGCAACGTGGACACCGTCTGCTCGGTCGTGGACACCATCGCGGCCGAGGGGACCGCGGGCGGCGTCAGCCCCATGGACACCCCCAACGCGTCCAGCAATGTGATCGCCTCGACGCTCGCCATCAAATACGGGCTGCGCGGCCCCAACCTGATGGTCTGCAACGGCGCCACCTCCGGCCTGGACGCGGTCCGCTGGGCCGCCGCCCTCGTCGGCGCCCGCCGCGCCGACCGGGCGCTGGTCCTGGCCGTCGAACCGGACAACGAGATGGTCCGCCGCCTCACCGGGGCCGACCGGATCGTGGACGGCGCCGCCGCCGTCGTCGTGGAGCGCCGGGCGGCCGCCGCCGTCCGCGGCGCCGAGGCCCGGGCAGTGGTCAGCTCCGCGGTCCGCGCCGGAAGCGTCGAGGCGTGCCTGGAGCGGCTGGCCGGGGACGACCGCACCCCGCCCGCCGCCTGGTTCGGCCCCGGCGGCGAGCGGGGGGCCGACTCCTCGCTGCTGCCGTCCGGCACCGTCCACCACGCGCTGGCCGACACCTTCGGCGAGGCGTCGGCGGTCCTCGGCGTCCTCCAGTGCGCCGGAACCATCGGCTGGTACGCCGACGGTGGCGCCGGGCCCGTCTACGCCCTCGCCGGCCGCGACGGCGACGACGCCACCGCCGGACTCGCCCTGCTGGCCCCGGGCCGGTCCTGATGGCCCACGGTGAGTCCGGCACGGCCGGGATCCGCGGCACGGCGCGGCAGCCCCTGCTGCTGCGCCACCGCCCCGCGCGGGACGCGACCCGGCTGCGCGCCCTGTTCCTGCACGGCCTGGCCAGCAGCGGGGCGGTCTGGGACGGGCTGGCCCCGCACCTGCCGCCGGACCTGGAGACCTGGACCGCCGATCTGCCCTGGCGTGCCGACCACGTCCAGCCGTGGAGCCGCCGGCCGGAGCGGACCGACTGGGTCGTGACGGCCCTGGAGCGGCTGCCGGACCCGCCCGACGTCGTCGTCGCCCACTCGTTCTCGGCGAACCAGCTGCTGGACCTGCTCAGCCGGGAGGCCGAGGCGGGCAACGACGTGCGCGAGCGGTACGGGATCCGGGGCGTGGTCCTTGTCTCGCCCTTCTACCGGCGCTCACCGGACGACTTCGCCTGGGACTCCGTCTCCGGCATGCAGCGCGACTTCCTCCACATCATGGAGGAGGGGCTGCGCACCCACTCCGCCCGCCGGATCACCCCGGAGGTCCGGCGCCACATGGCGGAGCGGGTGTGCGAACGGGTCGGCCCCTACGGCTGGGTGCGGTTCTTCGAGCACTATCTGCGCACCCCCTGGCTCCGCCCCGAACTGATCACCGTGCCCGGCCTGGTCGTGACCGGCCAGGACGACTTCGCCGCCGCCGAGAGCGCCCTGCTCGCGGCCGACCTCCCCGAGGCCGAGCTGCACGCGATCCCCGGGTGCGGTCACTACCCGATGTCCGAGCACGCGGAGTCGTTCTCCGCCCTGGTCGGCGCGTTCCTCCGGCGGCTCTCGGACCGGGCCGCCCCACACCTCACGGAGAAGTGATGTCGCAAGCCGTCAAGTCGCTGCTGAACGAGTCGACCACGGTCGTCCTCAGCCCGGGATACGAGGGTGCCAACATCGGCACCATCATCGGTTTCAAGCACGTCAACTACCTGGTCGAGAAGGCCGTCATCGCGCACTTCCGGCGCAGCGGGCTCCCGGTCGGCAGGCTCTACGAGGAGCACGGCCTCGGATTCGACATCGTCGACATCGACTCCCGCCTCCAGACCGCCCTCGTCGTCGATGACGAGGCGTCCATCGAGGTGACCCCGGTGACCAAGGACGACGCCACCGAGCTGTCGTTCAAGGTGGCCATCACCGTCGAGCGTGACGGCGCCCCCAAGAAGGCCGTCGCCTCCAAGGTCAAGGCCGTACTGCGGCGCGACGAGAACGATGTGCGGATGCTGCGCAGGCTGCCCGTGCCCGAGGGCCTGGAGCGGTTCGTCACGGCGCGCATCGGCGGCGCCGAGCCGGGCGCGGCCGTGCCCGCGGTCACCGAGAAGCTGATCTCCGGCGCCTGCGCCGAGACCGACGCGGTGCTGGAGCGGCTCCTGGCCGGACAGAACGCCTACGGCTGGAAGTTCCGCATCCCCTACCCGTTCGTGCACTTCTTCGAGCGCCTCCAGATGTCGGGCTATCTGCGCCTGATGGAGGAGGCCAAGCACCGCTTCGTGGACGCGCGCGGCATCTCCATCCGGGCGCTGCTGGAGGAGAAGAACTGGATCCCCGCCGTCACCCACTCCCGGGTGACGCTGCTGGACGAGGCGCTCCTCGAAGAGGACCTCTACGTCGTCTACACCGTCGACAACGTCTTCAAGAACCTGCTCTACACCTCGCGCCTGGACACCTATGTGGTCCGCGACGGCCATCTGGTGCAGACCTCCACCGGCACCATCACCCACGCCTACGGCGTGGTGGAGAACGGCAAGGAGGGCCGCCTGGTCACCTTCGACGAGCGGGTCCTGGACGCCTTCGGCGACGGCCGGAACCAGTCGTGAGCGGGCCGGCCACCGCGCCGCGCGGTCCCGTCATCGCGGGATGGTCGGCGGTGTCGCCGTACGGCATCGGCCGGGACGCCTTCGTCGAGGGCGCCCGGTCGGGCCGGTCCACGGCCACCGTGGCGGAGCCCGGCGGTGAGCCGGTCCCCGACGAGCGGGTGTGCCTGGCCCGGGACCTGGTCATCAAGGAGGTGCTGGGCCGCAAGGGCACCCGGTCCATGGACCGGGTCACCGGACTGGCCGTGGCCACGGTGCGGGAACTGGTCACGGGGGCCGACGGCGCGGCCGAGAGCGGCGCCGACGTGGGCCTCGTCCTGGGCACGACCACCGGAAGCGCCCAGAGCATGATGGACATCACCCGCGACACCCTCATCCACGAGAAGCCCTTCTACATCGACCCCTCGCACATCCCCAACGCCATCATGAACTGCCCCGCCGGGCAGTGCGCCATCTGGTACGGGCTCAAGGGGCCGAACACCACGGTCGCCGCCGGACGCTCATCCGGGCTCATCGCCCTCAACTACGCCCGGCGGCTGCTCGCCTCCGGGCGCGCCATGACCGTCCTGTGCGGTGCCGTCGAGGAGTACTCCCCGGCCCGCGCCTGGCTCGAATGGCACACCCGGGGCGAGGACGAGACCGGTGTCGTGCTCGGCGAGGGCTGTGCGGTGCTGCGGCTGCGGCCCGCCGAGGCGGTGGCCGACGGCGAGGGACTCGCCGAGGTGCTCGCGGTCGAGTCCGGGGTGGCGGGCCCCGACGGGGCGGGCCCCTCGCTGCGGTCCGCCGTGGAGCGCGCGCTGCGCAGGGCCGGGGCGTCGCGGGAGGACGTCTGGGCCGTGTCCCCCTCGGGCCCGGCCGGTCTCCTCGGCGAGCAGGAACGCACCGCGCTGCGGGCCGGGTTCGCCGGTCACGAGATGCGCTGGATCCCGCAGCCGGACACGATCGGCGACACCGCCGCCGCGACCGCCGCCTTCCAGATCGTCTCGGTGCTGACGGCGGCCCAGGACGACGACCGGGCCCCGGGCCGGCTGGCGGTGGTGACGTCCGTGGACCGTGACGGCGCGCTCGCCTGCGCACTCCTGCGCCTGTTGTGACCCCCCTTCCCGCTGTGTGAAAGGAACCCCATGTCCGTCACCTACTCCGACCCGGCCGGCGCGGCCCCGCTCGACATGGACGAACTGCGCGGCATCGTCGCCGACATCCTGGAGGTCGACGCCACCGACGTCGCCGACGACGCCGACTTCTTGGAGGACCTCGAGGTCGACTCCCTGATGGCGCTCGAGGTCATCGTGGTCCTGGAGAAGAAGTACGGCGTCAAGTTCGCGGAGTCCGAGCTGCGCCAGGTGGTGTCGCTGCGCCAGGCGCACGAGCTGCTGACCCAGAAGCTGCGCGCCCGATGACCGCGAACACCACCAACAGCCCGGTGCGGGCCGTGCCCGAGGTCGTGCGGCGGGCCTCGGCGGACGCCGGGCAGTCGGGGCTGAGCAGCGAGGTCCGGTTCCGCATCGCACCGGAGGAGCCGGTCTTCGCCGGTCACTACCCGGACTTCCCGATCTTCCCCGGGGTGTGCGTGGTCGAGTGCGCCCACCGCGCGGCCCTCGCCACCGCCCCCGGGGACGGGGTCATCGCGCTGCGGGCCCTGGAGTCGGCCCGGTTCATCGGCCCGGTCTTCCCCGGCGACGTCCTGACCGTCCGCGCCGACTGGAAGGCGGCCGACGGCGGCTGGACGTACTCGGCGACGGCCGCCACCGAGCGCGGCACGTCCGCCAAGGTGCGGCTGGGCTTTCGTACGGAGGTCACACCATGATCGACGCGGCCGGGATCAAGCGCCTGCTGCCGCATCGCCATCCGATGCTGCTGATCGACCGGGTGGTGGAGCTCGTCCCCGGCGACCGGCTGGTGGCGCTCAAGGCCATCACCTGCAACGAGCCCTGGTACCGCCACCTCGGTGAGGACGCGGCCCCGGAGGAGTTCGGCTATCCGCAGACCCTGCTGGTCGAGTCCTGGGGCCAGGCCGCGGGGCTGCTCGCGGTGTGCGGCGCCGAGGCGACCGGCGGCCCGACCAGCCAGGTCATGCTGGCCGGCTCGATGTCCGGGGTGGAGTTCCACCGCCCGGTCCAGCCCGGAGACGTGCTGGAGCACAGGGTGCGGCTCTTCCGGGCGCTCACCGACACCGTGATCTTCGAGGGCGAGACGCTGGTCGGCGGCGAGGTCGCGCTGACCTTCTCCCGCATGGTGATGGCGTTCCGCCCCGGGGACCAGCTGCGCCCGTCGGCCTCCGCCGGCCAGGTCGCGGCCCCCGCCGTTCCATAGCCCGCCGGCCCGCACCACCGGCCCACAAGCCGAACGGGAGGGCCCGCAGCCCATCAGGAGAGGGAACAGTCGTGCACAACAGTGAGTCCAGGGTCGCCCTCGTCAGCGGCGGATCCCGCGGCATCGGGCGGGAGGTGGTCCTGCGCCTGGCCCGGGACGGCTTCGACGTCGCCTACTGCTACCGGTCCGACGAGGCCGCGGCGAACGTCCTGGAGAAGGAGGTCCGGGAGCTCGGCGTCAGGGCGCTGGCCGTCCGCGCCGACGTCTCCGACATGGAGTCGGTGCGCTCGTTCGTCACCCGCACCGAGGAGACCCTCGGCCCGGTCGACGCAGCGGTCACCTCCGCCGGCATCACCCGGGACAACCCCCTGCTGATGATGGCCGACGAGGAGTGGAAGCAGGTCATCGGCACCAACCTCGACGGGGTCTACCACGTCTGCCGCGCCGTCATCTTCGAGATGATGAAGCGGAAGGCGGGCGCCATCGTGAACCTCTCGTCGGTGGCGGGGGTCTACGGCAACCCCACCCAGACCAACTACTCGGCCTCCAAGGCGGGCATCATCGGCTTCTCCCGGTCGCTCGCGAAGGAGGTCGGCCGGTACGGCATCCGCACCAATGTGGTCGCCCCTGGCTTCATCGAGACCGATATGACGGCGGAACTGAGCGACCAGGTGCGCAAGAAGGCCCTCCAGCAGATTCCGCTGAAGCGGCTGGGCCGGCCGGAAGAGGTCGCCGACCTCGTCTCCTACCTGGTTTCCGACCGGGCCGCCTACATCACCGGCGCCGTCTTCCAGATCGACGGCGGCATCACCATCTGACCCCGACCGGTCCACGACCGGTGACCCCGGCCGGTCCACGACCGGCCCCGACCGACCTCTACCGGAAGGCGGAGCATCACCGTGCCCAAGCCCAAGAAGCCACCGAGGTGGTACTTCTCGCTGCGCAGCCCGTACTCCTGGTTCGCCTACCTGGACCTGATCGAGCGCTACCCCGACGTGGCCGACGGAATGGACTGGATCCCCTTCTGGGAGCCGGACGCCATCACCCAGAACATGCTGGACCAGGCCGATGTGGAGCTGCCCATCGTCGCCATGTCCCGCGCGAAGAACTTCTACATCCTCCAGGACCTCTCGCGGATCTCCAAGGCGCGCGGTCTGAAGATGACCGTGCCGATCGACAAGGACCCCAACTGGGAGGTCTCCCACCTGGCCTACCTCGCCGCCCAGGAGGAGGGCCACGGCCGACGCTTCATCGAGCTCACCTACCGGGCCCGCTGGCAGGAGGGCCGGGACATCACCCGGCGCGAGACGATGGGCGAGATCGCCGCGGAGCTGGGGCTCCCGGCCGAGCAGCTCGCGGACGCGTCGGACGACCCCGGGCTGCGCAAGCGGGGACTGGATTGCCTGATCCAGTCGTATCAGGACGGCCTGTTCGGCGTTCCGTTCTTCATCTACGGACGCGAGAAGTTCTGGGGCGCGGACCGGCTGGCGCCCTTTGTCGCGGCCTTCCGCGGCCAACCTCTCGAAGAGGTCGAGAAAGGCTGGCAGCATCATGACGAGCTGCCCCGGTTCTCCGCCCCCGGTGGAGATACTGGACACGCAGGAGGCTGCGGCTAGACCGCTCGGTCACCACACCCGCCGAGAAGAATTCGAGGCCGGGGCGGACGGGTCTCCCGCGGATTGTCCGAGCCGTAGGGGAGGGACCCTCCACCCCGGCCTTGTTGTGCCGTGAATTCCGTACGCCGTTCGTCGAATCCTCCACTAGCCACGCTCTTTTCGAGGTGTTCAGCTCATGTCCGATCGCGTTCAGACCGCCACGCTTGCCGAGCTGTTCGAGGCCCGGGTGCGGGTTTCGGCGGAGAGTGTCGCCGTGGTCTGTGGCGAGGAGTCGTTGTCGTAC
>NZ_JAAAYH010000029.1:0-42099 GCF_018035285.1 Streptomyces sp. MK37H
CGCCCCGCGTATCGATTGATCCGAAGCGGCCGTTGGGCGAGGCGGACGCGTGCGGGTATCGCGGGTACAAGGGACGGCGCGGGGAGTCCGGCCGACCGCCCGATCCACCGCCCGGGGCCGGCGAGCACGGCGGCCACCACCGCGCCCAGGTCGCGCGGGGCGCGCCGCCGGTCGGTGGCGAAGAGGCGCACATCGAGGTGAGTGACCGTCACGCGTCGCTCAGCGCCGCGCGCCGCTCCAGTACCTGCGAGACGGTGCGGGCGATGCTCTCGTCGATGCGTTCGCCGAAGGTGGCCTCCGCGAACTGGGCGAAGCGGGCGACCACTTCGGGTCCGGCGCCTTCGGGGGAACCGGCGTCGAAGGGCGGCTGCGGGTCGTACTCCATGGCCAGCTGGGAGAGTTTCGCGGCGTCCTCGCCGAGAACGCGCGCCGGTCGGCAGGACGGCCAGTCCGGTGTCGGACACCACTGGGTCCAGTGAGTCCGACACCAGGTGGACCCGCATGCCCGCACTCGCGAAGGCCAGGTGCGGACCGACGAAGTCGAGCATGGTGTGACCCCCGTACAGCACCATGCCGACTTCCATCGGACGTGCGGCGTCCGTCCCCCGGCCGTTCTCCTGCGTCGTTTCGCCTGCCAACTCGAGCCTCCGTGGTGTGCCTGCCGAACGCGTGGGAATCACGCTTTTTCGGCAGGCTGGACACCGGTCACGGCATCAACCATCAGCGTTTCTGCCGACCCTCCACGGATTCCCGCCAGCGCCTCGCAGGAGGACGCCGGGCCTCAGCCGAACTGGCCGGGCTGGTAGTCGCCGGCGGGCTGCTGGACGATGACGTTCAGCCGGTTGTAGGTGTTGATGATGGCGATGATGGACACCAGAGCGGCGAGCTGCTCCTCGTCGTAGTGCTTGGCGGCGTTCGCCCACGCCTCGTCCGTGACACCACCGGCCGCGTCGGCGATGCGGGTGCCCTGCTCCGCCAGCTCCAGGGCGGCGCGCTCGGCGTCGGTGAACACCGTGGCCTCCCGCCAGACCGCGACCAGGTTGAGACGCGTCGAGGTCTCCCCGGCCTTCGCGGCGTCCTTGGTGTGCATGTCGGTGCAGAAACCGCACCCATTGATCTGGCTGGCGCGGATCTTCACCAGCTCCTGCGTCGCGGCCGGCAGCGCCGAGTCGCCGATCACCTTGCCCGCGGAGTTGAGGTGCTTCAGGAACGTGCCGAGGAGCGGGTTGCCGAAGAGGTTCAAGCGAGCGTCCATGATGGGCTCTCCTATGCGGTTGCCGTGGTTACACCTCCCTGACGGAACGGCTCGGAGAGATGTGACAGGGCCGAATGTGACCTGCGTCTCTCCGGTGGCGGGAGGGCGCCGGCCGGTCAGCGGGCGAGGCGCGGGAAGGGCGCCTCGGCGCTGCCGCGGTCGATCGCCTCGGCCTGGCCGGGGGCGTAGTCGGGGTAGTTCTCCAGGAAGTGGTTGTAGTAGGTGCCGGCGTCCTGGGGCGCGAACGGCCAGTCGCTGCCGTAGAGGACGTGACCGGGCTCGGCGAAGGACAGCAGGGCGGGCAGCGCGCTGGGGCTCGCGGACAGGGCGGTGTCGAAGTAGAACCGCTTCAGGTCCCGCAGGATGTCCTCGGCCTCGCGCTCGCGGTCGACGACGGTGGAGGTCAGACCGGAGAAGCGGTACGCGGCGTAGGGCAGGAAGCCGCCGCCGTGGGAGAGGATCACGCGCATGTTCGTCGGCGGTCGGCCTGTCCATGGCGCAACTGGCCCTGCTCGACCCCCTGGCGCAGGACGCCGAGGGGGACGGCCTGCCGGTCGGCCGTCTCGCGGCCGCCGCCGAGGTCAGCGTGGACACGGCGACCCGTATGCTCCAGCAGTTGGAGGCCAAGGGCGTGATCACTCGGCGCCGCTCTCCGCAGGACGAGCGTCAGGTACTCGTCCGTCTCACCGAAGAAGGCGCCGAACGCCTGGCGGCGATGCGGACGGAGCTACGGGCGCGCCAGTACGAGGCGCTGTCGCAGTTCACCCCGCAGGAGCGCCGCACGCTCGCGGCGCAACTGCACCGGCTGACCGGCATGATCAGCGCGACCGTACCCGGCCCGCCGGGAACGGAGAGCGCCCCGTAACGGCCAGGCGGCCGACTCGAAGCGGGTGGGACGGTCGCGCGTCGCGGTTCGGAGGCGCTCCGGGGACTCCAGGACGGCCCACGAGGGACGCTGGAGCCCCGGAGCCGAGGGCCTAGTTGTGCTGGGACAACACACCTAGTGCGTCAGCGTGTACCAAGCGGTGCTGCCCACCGTGATGCACACGGCCCAGGCCCACCGCAGCGCTTTGGGGGAGATGCGGACGGAGAAGGTCACGTGCTCGTCGAGGTTGACCTCGAGGTGTCGCCGGCGCTTGCGTTCGGCCATACAGATTCTCCTTGGACTTCGTGGCCCTCGGTCATGTGCCGGGGCCGTCTGGTGAGGGGCTGACGGGGTGTCCGGCTCCAACTGCCAGGAAGGGGGGAACACCACGTCGGAACGTACGCCTGCCCGCGGACAGGTGTCGTGTAGTTAACGCAGCCACGTCGCTCGACGCAACTAAACCCGCACTAACCACTGACAAAGCGTCAGCCGCCAGCTGTCGGAGGGTGACACTACAATCCCCCTCCGGTTCAGGGACATTGATCCGCATAGCTCTCATCGCCGACCATAGCGGCCATACTTACCGGCGGGTATTTCGCAACTTTGCGATAGGGAGCGCATGTAAATGCACTTAACGCGCCAGTTGGCCCCGCGTTCGGTATGGCCAACGCCACATTCCAGGTGGGGATGAAGTACCCCAAGGGCCGCTTGGCTCGCATATTCGGCGTGTCTTCGCGAATGCGTCATGTCCGGCATGGGGTGCGGCGACGCTCAGCAGGAGTTTTTGGCTCTCCGGTGTCAGCTAATTGTCACTCAAATTGGCGGCTGCCTGCTGCCCGGCTAAGTGATTGCCCGAGCGGCCTATCCATGGCGGATGCGACGAGATGATCGCGAATGCAAATCATGTGCGGACGGTGTGTGCGAGCGGTGAGCAATGACGGTGTTGGCCGGAAACCGCCGCCCCTCCCTTCCTGGCAGTTGGAGCAGGGGCGGCGGCCCTCACCAGACGTGGAGAACCACGCCCGCTTACTTCGTCGTTGACCCACGGATGTGCGGGCAGCGTCGCTGTTCCGGCCTCCGCCCAGTCAACGACTGGACCGAGGATAGTGTTTTTCTGTGGGGTTCGGATGCACTACAAGGGGTGAATATGTGTTATTCGCAACACTGTTCTGGCCGTTCAGAAGAATGAAAAACCTCGGCTCCGGACCCGATCTCTCAGCGCGTTCTGATAACGGAACCTGTGGTCCCGCCAGGGCTTCGAGGTGCCGCATGATGAGCATGTGGCCGGTTTTCGTCACCTTCTAATAGGGGGGCGGAATTGCCGACGGCCGCGCGGTTCCTTGGCGGGCGCGGTGGTTGGCGACGTTGACGCGGTTACCGCACAGTCCGGGCATGCAGTAGCGGCGGCTGCCGGGCCGGGTGGTGTCGATGAACGCTCCCCGGCAGGTGGGTGCGGTGCACGGGCGGAACCGCCGCTCGCCGAGGGTGTGCACGACCCCGAGGATGCCCATGCCGCAGATCAGTGAGAGGGCGTCGGCGATGGTCGCCCCGTCCCGGAGCGGGACGGCCCACCGTATGCGGCCCTCGTGTGCGGGATCCGGTATCAGGGTGGCGCCCTCGGCGGGCGAGGTGAGCCTGGTGGCACCGGCGATGAGGTGGTCGCGGTCGGGGTGATCGATCAGGTCCCGCACGGTGGTCCGCAGTGCGTGTACCGCCTGGAGGTCGGCTGGGCGTCCCCGGCGGGCGAGTTCGGCCAGTGCACCCCGAGCGGCGTCGTCGCTTCCGGGCCGGTCGCCGTGCAGCTCGGTGAACGCGACGAGGGCGGCCAGGTCGGGCAGGCGGTCGTCGCCGCGCCAGACCTCGGCGGTGGTGTTGACCAGCTCGGTCGCGATCCCCGCCGCCCAGACGTAATCGTCCAACGCCACTTGCATCGTTGACGCACTCCTCGCTACGTTCGGCTAAACGCAATTTTAACCCTTACGCGCGATGCCGACTGCCGGCCCCCGCCCCCGCTCCCCGCTCCGTCAGGAGACCTCGCCCATGTCAGAGCTGGAGATCGACGCCGTCGTCTTCGATGTGCTCGGCACCCTCGTCGACGAATCCACCGGCATCCGCGCCGGTATCCGTGAACTCGCCCCGGCGCTCGACGAGTCCGGGATCGAGCGGCTGTTGTCGCTGTGGCAGCGGCACATCGACCGCGAGCAGCGCCGCATCCTCGACGGCGCCCGGCCCTACGTCACCACCGAGCTCCTCGACCACGAAGCCGCCCGGCTCGTCGCCGACGCCGCCGGAGTCGACGACCCGGCCGCCGTGGCGGCGCTGGCCCTGTCCGGCCGCCGGCTCCCGCCGTGGTCCGACACGGTGGCCGGACTGGCCCGGCTCGCCGAGCGGTTCCCGCTGATCGGCCTCTCCAACGCGAGCCGGACGGCGCTGCTGGAACTCAACGCCCACGCCGGTCTGCGCTGGCACCAGGCCCTGTCCGCCGAGGACGCCCGGACCTACAAGCCGGATCCGGCGGTCTACGAACTGGCCATCACGGTCTCCGGACGGCCGCCGGAGCGGCTGCTGATGGTCGCCGCCCACGCCTGGGATCTGCGTGGTGCGCAGGCCCTCGGTCTGCGCACCGCCTACGTCGCCCGCCCCGTGGGCGACCCGCCCAGCCCCTCGGACCGGTTCGATCTGCACGCCGAGGGCCTGGCCGATCTGGCCGATCAACTCGACAGGAGCTTGTGCCCGCAATAGCCAGCGCTTGCAATCATCTGCGTATGCAACTATCGTGTCGAGTCACCTCGCACACCGCGAAACACACCCGCGAACGGAACGGCTGGAGCCATGACCCGGACCCCCGAGCAGATCTTCCACGACCACGGCCAGGCGCTCGGCTCGGGCGACCTGGACAGGATCAGCGCCAACTACGCGGAGGACGCGGTCTTCGTCACGCCCTCCGGTGTGCTGCGGGGTCGCGAAGGGGTGAAGCGGGGCATCGGCGCGCTGCTCGGCGATCTCCCCGACGCCGCATGGGAGTTGAAGCCCCAATTCGCGGATGACGTTCTCTTCCTCGAGTGGTCGGCCGTCACCGCCCATGCGCGCGTGGAGGACGGAGTCGACACCTTCGTCTTCCGCGACGGCCTCATCCAGGCCCAGACCGTGCGCTACACCCTGGTCGCCGAAGAGGGCTGACCTGCCTCGCCTCCGGCCAGGGAGGGTGCGGCGGCGCGGTCGGCGCATCAGCGGTCCCGGCACATCAGCGGTCCCGGCACATCGGCGGGTCAGCGCACCAGGGGGAGGAAGACCGTGTCCACGATCTCTTCGAGGGCGTCGTCCGGCACGGGGGCGAAGGTCGTGAGGATTTCATGGCGCAGCAGGTCGAAGGGGAGCGACTTGATGCGTTCGGTGAGGAGTTCCGGTTTGATCTCGCCACGGTCGACGGCGCGGCCGAAGAGTGCGTCGAGAGCTTCCGCGCGTCCCGTCACGAGGGGGTCGCGCAGGTCACCGGGGCTGTTTCCGGTCTCCTGGTGGTAGTCGGCCAGGTGCATGCTCATGATGGTGATGAACTGGACGCGGGTGGAGTTGATCTCCCGCATGAGGGTGAGGATGTCCTCCCGCAGGCTTCCCGTGTCGGGAACGTCCAGGCGGGACTCCTTCAGGGTGTGGACGATGGCCGCCCTGACGAGGTCGTCGCGGTTGGACCAGCGGCGATAGAGAACCGGCGGGCTGGTGCCCGCGCGCTTGACGACGGCGTCCATGGTGAACCTGGCGTAGCCGGTCTCCGTGAGTTCTTCCCAGGCCGCATCGAGGAGCGCCTTCTCCAGTGCCGCTCCGCGGCGTCGCTCGGGCATGCGTCCCTCCCTTAGATAGGCTTGCCTTTCTTATTTTAGCGCCTTACTCTGACCGCCGTAAGATAGATCGCTATATCTTAAGGTGGCTGTTCGTGAGCACTCCTCCCAACCGGTCCGACCCCGCATCAACGGCGGCGGCCCCCGATCGTGTGGACCCCGATCGTGTGGATCCCGCCGTGTGGCGCATGGCGATCACCCTCATCGTGGGCGCCCTCGCCGTCGTCTTCGACACCACCATCGTCAGCGTCGCGCTCAACGACCTGGCGCGGGAACTCGACGCCCCGCTGTCCACCATCCAGTGGGTGAGCACCGGCTACCTGCTGGCGGTGTTCGTGACCATCCCACTCGCCGGATGGGCCCAGTCACGGCTCGGCGGCCGACATCTGTGGATCGCGGCCCTGGGCGTGTTCCTGCTCGGCTCGATCCTGAGCGCGCTGGCGTGGGACGCGACCAGCCTCATCGCCTTCCGCGTCGTCCAGGGCTGCGCGGGCGGCATCATGATGCCGCTCATGGCCACGTTGCTCATGCAGGCCGCCCAGGGCCGCAACATCGGCAAGGTCATGGCCATCATCACCGTGCCCACCGCACTCGGCCCGATCCTCGGCCCGGTCCTGGGCGGCCTCATCCTGCATCTGGCCGACTGGCGCTGGCTGTTCTTCGTCAACATTCCCTTCTGCGTCGTCGGCGCCTGGCTCGCCTGGCGCAATCTTCCCGACGACCGACCGGCGCCCGACCGCCCCCGCGTCCGCCTGGACACCGTCGGCCTGCTCCTGCTCTGCCCGGGCTTCGCCGCCCTCGTCTACGGCCTCTCCCAGGTCGAGGGCAGCGCGGGCTTCGCCGACGCCAAGGTCCTCATCCCGTTGATCGGCGGACTCGTCCTGGTCGGGGGCTTCACGGCCTGGGCGCTGACCCGCACCACCGGCGCCCTGGTCAATGTGCGGCTGTTCCGCCACCGCGCGGTGGCCTCCTCCTCCACCCTGCTCCTCCTGGGCGGCATCTCCCTGTACGGGTCGATGATGCTGCTGCCCCTGTACTTTCAGCAGGTCCGCGGCGAGGACGCCCTCGGCGCCGGACTGCTGCTCATCCCGCAGGGCGTCGGCGCGCTCCTCGCCCGCGGCCTGGCAGGCGCGTACACCGATCGCATCGGCCCCCGCGGGGTCGCCTTCGCGGCATTCGCCTTCGTCGCCGCGGCCACCGTGCCGTTCGCCTTCGTCACCGCCGACACCAGCGAGGCCCTGCTCATGGCCGCGCTGTTCGTCCGCGGCGTCGCTTTGGGCGCCGCCATGATCGCACCCATGGGCGCCGCCTACGTCGGGCTGGAGCACGGAGAGATCCCCGACGCCAGCATCATCACCCGCGTCGCCCAGCAGCTCGGCGGCGCCGTGGGCATCGCCGTCCTCGCCGTCATCCTCCAGCACAGCACCGGAGACGCCCACACCCCGGGCGCCCTGGCCGACGGCTTCGGCACCGCGTTCTGGTGGTCGGTGGCCCTCACCGCCGTCGCCGTCCCGCTGTGCCTGCTCCTGCCCAGCCTCCCCGAACCGGCGGCCCCCGACGACGCCGCCGAAGCGGAAGCCGCCGCCAGGGTCTGAAACGCGACCGCCCGGCCCAACCGCGCACCCCAACCCACATATCGAGGAGTACCTATGGCGATCACGCTCCGCCCGGGAGCCACGGTGATGCCCACCGGAGATTCGATCACCCGACTGCCAGCGGCTGGAGAGCGAGGACGGCCTCGGGTTCGGCTACCCGCCGCGGGTCGCGGGCGAATGGGGCTTCAGGCATCCGGACCCGCCCGTGACCTGGCTGAACACCGGGATCGGGGGCCACAAGGTGATGGATCTGGAAGCCCGTTGGCAGGCGGATGTGGTGAACTCGCCCGCGAATACGGCGCGCACCTACTCGCCGCGGACGAAATGTTCGCCGCGCTCGCCGCGACGACAGGGCCGGAGCACTGGGCCACGGACGGCGTGCACCCGACACCGGCCGGTCACGCCGCACTCGCGTCTGCCTGGCTGCGCCTGGTCGCGTGACCGTATCGCGTGTATTCCCCTGCTCACACCCGGGTTAGCCGGCCGTTAGCGGGGCGGCAGTCTTGCGGTAGGGGGCCTGACCAGAGTGGGTGACGCACCGAAGAGACCACCACGCCGATTGCCCCTGGGGGGACCCGAAATGAGCTCCAGCACCGCTGTCCGCACCGTTCGTCGCCGCACCCTGCGCGTCGCCGCCGCGGCCCTGATCGCGGTCGCCGGCCTGACCCTGACCGCCTGCAACGACTCGGACGCCAACGCCTCGAAGCCCGCGGCCTCCGCCGGGTCCAGCAGCGCGGACTCCTCCACCGGAGCAAAGGGTTCCGATGGCAACGGAGCGAAGGGCTCCGACGCCAAGGCCGACACCGAGGCGGGCGCCGCGGACGTGGCGGCATCCCCGGATCGCACCGAGACCCTGGTGGACGGCAGCACCGCCAAGATCTACAAGCTCGGCGACCAGCACTACCGCCTTAAGATCGTCGACGGCAGTGACGTCCTGGCCACGTTCGAGGCGAACGGGCGCGACGCCGGGCTCGACGGCAACGGCATGTATGTCGTGCTCACGGCGGGCGGCGAGGTCCAGTCCTGGATGGGCGGCGAACACCAGGGGCCGGGCACCTTCAAGCTCGCGGGCGGTTGGACCGCCAAGGTCACGAAGGTCGGCGAGGGCCACTACCGTGCGGAGATCATCGGCCACGGTGACGTCATGGGCACGATGGAGGCGAACGGACACGACGCCGGGCTCGACGCCAACGGCGTGTACATCGTGCTCAGCACCGGCGGTGTGATCAGCGCCCACGAGTAAACGCCCATGAGTAAATGCCTGCCCGGCCGCGGCGGTGGAGCCACCTTCCGGTGGCTCCACCGCCGCGCTTTTCGGGTTCTCTCCGTAGACTGACGGGCATGGCATGCCGCATCAGTGAGCTGGTCCTCGACTGCGCCGACCCCGAGCGGCTCGCCGCGTTCTGGAGCGAGGTCCTCGGCTATGTCGAACTCGACCGGGAGGACGACGGAAGCATCGAGATCGGGCCGCCCGACGCCGGCTTCGGCGGCCTGCAGCCCACCCTCATTCTCAGCCCCAGCAGCGACCCCCGGCCCGAGAAGCTCCGACTGCACATCGACGTCAACGCCACCGACCGCGACCAGGAAGCCGAGTTGGAGCGGCTGCTCGCGCTCGGCGCCAAGCCCGCCGACGTCGGTCAGACCGGCACCGAGAACTGGCACGTCCTGGCCGACCCCGAAGGCAACGAGTTCTGCCTCCTGCGCCGTCGGCTCCAGCCCCTCTGACCGGCTTCGCTGACCGGCTTCGACAAAAACCAGTGGAGCGGCACCGCTCCGCGCCATTACCTTGCTGCCGACCCAAGTCGTCCAGGCAAGGACATGCCGTTGTACACCGTGTGAGACCTCCCAAGCGCTGATTTGTCGCGCGTCGCGCCTATGCGCCGCGCTCTTTTTTGCTGCGGATTTCTCACTGAAACCGGTGTACTTCTGTGCTCTGTAACTGGGTGGTCATGCCCACCTGCCTGCCGACCGTTCTCCGCCGCTGTCACGCGTGCGCGTCCGAACGCTTCCGGGCGAGCGGCAAATTCCGCGTCAACGCGAACCACAAGCTCATCGACGCCTGGCTCCTCGTGCTCTGTACCGGGTGCGGGGCAACGGCGAAGCTCACGGTCTTCGAGCGGATGAATGTGCGCTCCGTACGGCCTGAGCTGCTCGACCGGCTGCATGACAACGACCTTGGCCTGACAGCCGAGTTGCTCCAGGATCCGGTCGTGCGGCGCCGTAATCGCATAGCCCTCGACTGGGACAACGCCTGGCGTCTCGACACCGGCGGATCGGATCACCTGGACCGAGAGGTCATCGATGTCTCGGTCCGCTTCGCGGCGCGGATTCCCGTCCGGCCGGCGCGGCTGATCGCCGAAGGTTGCGGTCTTTCGCGGGCCGAGGTCGACAGACTGATCACGGAGGGGAAGCTCGTTTCGGCGGTCCGGCTGAGCACCAAGCTCACCGGCGACTTCACCTTCATGCTCAAGCGCTGAGCCCTCCTCGGGACCAGGGCCTGTCCGGCACGATCCGCCGGACAGGCCCTGGTCCCGGAACGAACCGTCCGCCCTGCGCGCGTGCCTGGCATGCCCGGGTTGTGACCGGACCAGTCCGGGCCCGGCACGGGGCTGTGCCATCGGCGCCGCCGCGTGCGTACGGTGAGGTAGGAGTAACCCTCGGCCGAACCGTCGTCCCGGGTGGTGGATGTGATCAGCGTCACCGCTCCGGGGCGCCCGTACGCGCCGCCTCGTCGTCCCATGCCGCCAACTCATCCGAAACGCGCCCAGGTCGGCCGCCGGGGCGTAACGCGCCGCCCGCCCCGCGTCGCCTCCCGCATCGCGCAGGTGGGCACCGTCACACGCCGAGGGATCCGCCCACGTGGAGCCGGTATGTAGCGTGCGCCCATGCACGCCACGGATGACTCGACCACCCCGCATGACCACGTCCTCGGACAGCGCGCCGCCGGAGGCTGGATGTTCCTCCTCGAGGCAGCCCGCGACATGCGCACCACCGGGGCCCTCGCCCCCAGCGGCAGGGCGCTGGCCCACGCGCTGACCGAACCGGTGCGCTCACAGGCGGGGCGGCCGCTGAGCGTCCTGGAGGCCGGTGCCGGTACCGGGTCGGTCACCCGTTCCCTGATCCACCAGTTGCCGGCGGGCAGCCGCTTGGACATCGTCGAGGCCAACCCCCGCTTCACCGGCCGGCTGCGCGACCTCGTCCGCACCCACCCGCACCTGGCCGGACGGTCCGAGCGGATACGCGTGCACGAGGCGTACATCGAGGAACTCGACGTACGCCGCCGTTACGACGCGATCATCTCGGCCCTGCCCTTCGCCAACTTCGATCCCCACCAGATCGAGGCGATCATGGGCCGGTATCTGGAGCTGCTGCGCCCAGGCGGCCTCCTGGCCTACTTCGCCTACCGCGGCACCCGGCAGGCCCGCAGCCTGCTGCCCTCCCGAAACCAGGCGCGGCGGCACCGGGCCGCCGAAGCGGTGCTGGCCGACTACCGCCGCCGCTACGCCACCGGCCGCAGCACGGTCTGGGCCAACCTGCCCCCGGCCGACGTCTGGCACCTGCGCCGCCCCGCGGGCAGCCTCCCGGCCGCGAGCCGGACATCCGCCGGAGCCGCAGCCGACTGGTGACCGTCAGCCATGGCCTCGCGGGACGATTTGTTCCGGTTCCTGCGCGGGTGCGCCTCGCTCGGCCTGCCGCTGGTTCCGCGTCTTCGATGTCGATCCGGCAAGCGGAGCGGGGAAGCCGCCGGGGACCAGGGGCCCGTCCGGCACGATCCGCCGGACGGGCCCTAGTCCCGGAACGAACCGTCCGCCCTGCGCGCGTGCCTGGACAGCAGGTGCCCGCACTGCGGGCAGTGCCGCCTGAACCCCTTCTTGACCAGGTAGCTGATGCCGATCGTCACCACATGCATCAGCCCCACCGCCAGGTTCTGGAACAGCCGCCCCAGCCACGACCTCGTACACGTCTCACAGTCCCGGCAACCGGCCGCCATGATGCATCCCCCAACTCGTCGCTGACCTGCCCCGCACCACCAGTGTGCGCAATGGAGAACGCCGCCGAGCGGCCAACTGCCGTCCCTCCGCCGGGTTGTGACCGGCCCAGATCGCGTCCAGCACACGGCTGTGACATCGCGGCGGCGACATCGCACGGGCCATGACGTAGATCACAGAGAAAGGGTGACAGGGTGTTGTCGCGGGCGGCTGCGACTGTCGGCGGCATGACGATCACAGATGAGGACTGCCTCGCCGAAACCCTGGCCTTCAACGAGAAGTTCGAGGCCGACATGGCGAGCCGGCCGGCCCGTGGGCCGGTGCCGAGCGCGGCCACGCTGGCGCTCCTGCGGCGCAACCGGCTCGGCGCCGACACCCCACCGGTGCGACTGGAGCACGGCCAGGACCGCGTCGTCGCGGGCGGGGTGAGAGTGCGGACGTTCGTGCCGGACCGTGTCGACGGCGTGCACCTGCACATCCACGGTGGCAGCTGGGCGTTCGGCTCCGCGGACGGGCAGGATGAAAGGCTCTGGCGGCTTGCCGTGGAGGCCCGGCTGGCGGTGGTGAGCGTGGAGTACCGCCTGGCGCCGGAACACCCGTTCCCCGCCGGGCCCGACGACTGCGAAGCGGTCGCCCGGTGGCTGGTGGAGCACGCCGCGGCCGAGTTCGGTACGGAACGGCTGCTGATCGGCGGTGAATCGGCCGGTGCCCACCTCAGCGTCATGACGCTGCTGCGCCTTCGCGACCGGCACGGCATCACCGGCGCGTTCCGGGCGGCGCACCTGCTCTACGGCCCCTACGACCTTTCGATGACGCCGAGCCTGCGGCTGTTCGGCCCCCGACCGCTGCTGAGCAACACCGATTCGCTCCGGGGCGCGTATGAGCTGTTCACGCCGGGGATGGGGGCGGAGCAGCGCCGGGACCCCGAGGTCTCCCCGCTGTTCGCGGACCTGGCAGGTCTGCCACCCGCCCGCATCGTCGTCGGCACCGAGGACCCGCTGCTGGACGACTCCCTGTTCCTGACCCAGCGTTGGCAGTCGGCGGGCGCGCCCGTACGGCTCGACGTCATCGCCGGTGCGATGCACGGCTTCACCCTGTTCCCCCTCACCATCACCGAGCGGGAACTGCGGCGTGAGCGGGACTTCCTGGCCACCGCGTGACGGTAGCGTCGGCTCCATGAACCGCACCGCCCGGCTGTACGCGCTGGTGGAGGAGTTGCGCGCGGCCGCGCCGCGGCCACTGACGGTCGCGGCGCTCGCCGCGCGATTCGAGATCAGCACCCGCACGGTGCAGCGCGACCTCCAGACGCTGATGGAGACCGGCGTCCCGGTGCGCACCACACCCGGGCGGGGCGGGGGCTGGGCCATCTCCCCGGAGATGACCCTGCCCCCGATCCACTTCACCGCCGAAGAAGCCTCCGCGCTGACCGCCGCGCTCGCCGCTGTCGGCGTCGCCACCCCCTACGCGGGCGCGGCCCGCACCGCGGCCCAGAAGATCGCGGCCTCGATGACCGGCCCCGCCTCGACGGCGGCCCGGGAACTCGCCGCACGGATCGTCACGCGGCCGACCCCGACCGACTCCGAGATCCGCACCGCCGTGGAACAGGCCCTCACCCACAACGTGGCGCTGCGGCTGTCCTACACCGACGCGGCCGGACGCGAAACCGACCGCATTGTGGAACCGGCCGGACTGCTCACCGCCGAAGGCCGCTGGTACCTCATCGCCTGGTGCCGCACCCGCCGCGCCGGCCGAGGCTTCCGCCTGGACCGCATCACCGCGGCGACCCCCACCGACGAGCAGGCCCGGCCCCACCACCTGACCGACCTGCTCCTCGGCTCAACCGCCACCGACGCGGTCCGGCCCACCGCACTGGCTTCACTGGCCTCGCGAACCGACACCCGCCGCATCCCTCCGGAGCCCTCGCCCGGACCATGAGCGTGCCGACGTCCTCCGGGTCCGGCGCGGTGTTTGCCGCCCTTTCATCCGCACACGAGCGCTGAGCGCACTCAAGCACCAGGTCCGGCGGCGCGGTTGCTGCCGGGCCCGGCGCGGCCTCGGCGTTCCGCCGTCGGGGTGGGCAGGGCGCGCAGGCGTTCGGTGTGTCGGGTCTGGAGCGCGGTGGTGGACCGTAGGAAATCCATGACCAGTTCCAACTGCTCCGCGCTGTATTTCGCGCCGAGTTCCCGCTCACCGTCCTCGATGAGCGGGGCAATGAGCTCGTAGCAGCGCCGGCTCCCCTCCGGTGTCACCTTGACCACGCTCTTGCGGCGGTCGACGGGGTGGGGGGTGCGGGTGAGCAGGTCGAGCTTCTCCAGTCGGTCGAGCATGGCGGTCACGCTGCCGGTTGTCAGCCCCAGCTGTCTGCTGAGTTCACGCGGAGAAAGTTCCTCAGCGTCGATCAGCAGTTCCAGGCACCGCAGGTCGGTTTCGTTCACATCGAGGAGCCGGGCGGTCTCGCGATCGGAGTCATCGACCGCGGCCTGGTAGCCCTGAATGACTTTGCCCAGCTCAGCGAGCACCTGTGCCTTTTCGTCCGCCAATCGGAGTACCTCCTTGCCGACCAGATGGCTTGACAGTCGAGTCTCTTGATGTTCAAGATGAATATGTCTTGCTATTCAAGATACATGACTCCCAAGGAAAGTGATCCTCATGCATGTCTTGATCATCGGCGGCGGCACCGGCGGGATGTGCCTGGCCCACGGCCTGAAGAAGGCCGGTGTCTCGGTGGCCGTGTACGAGCGCTACGGTTCCCGTCGCGACGGTCTCTACGGCTATCGGGTCGGCATCGACCCCACCGGCAGCCGGGCGTTGCACGAGTGCCTGCCGCCCGAGCTCTTTGACACCTTCGTCGCCACCTCCGCCCGGGAGCCTCGCCACTTCAACGTGCTCACCCAGTCCCTGCGCACCACCGCCACGTTCCCGCTGCCCCCGGCGCGCGACGCGGTCGGCAGCGAGCGCTCCGTGTCCCGCGCGACCCTGCGCCAGGTGCTCTTCACCGGCATGGACGACGTCGTGCACTACGGCAAGGAGTTCACCCGCTACGAGCAGCACCCCGACGGCACGATCTCCGCCCACTTCAGCGACGGCACCACCGCGACCGGCGACGTCCTGATCGCCGCCGACGGAACCCGCTCGGCCGTGCGCCGGCAGTTCCTGCCCCACGCCGAGATCAAGGACGCCGGCGTCACCGCCATCGCCACCAAGACCGCGCTCACGCCCGAGACCCGCGCGCTGTTGCCGGACGAGGCGCTCAATGGCCTCTCCTTGATCTTCGGAACGAAGGGCATGATCGGCATGCTGCACGTCATGACGTTCAAGCGGGACGCGCAGGGCAGTTGCCCGGGGCTGGAGTTCGACACCGACCGCGACTACATCAACCTCTCCATCTGGAGCTCGCACGATCACTTCCCCGAGGACACGACCCGGCGGCGCGGACGGCAGCTCATCGCAACCGCCCTGGAAGCGGCGGCCAACTGGCACCCCAACCTGCGCCGGATCTTCGAACTGTCGGACCCGGAGGCCGCATTCCCGCTGAAGATAGCGACCTCGGCTCCCGTCGACCCCTGGCCGACGACCAACATCACCCTGCTCGGCGACGCCATCCACACCATGACCCCCGGCCGGGGCGTCGGCGCCAACACCGCGCTGCGCGACGCCACACTGCTGTGCCGCGAGCTGACCGCCGTCGCGGGCGGACGCAAGGAACTGCTGGCCGCGATCGGCGACTACGAGGCCGAGATGATCCCCTACGGCTTCGCGCGCGTCGCCGAATCCCTCACCAGCAATGGCACCAGCGGCGACGACCCGCTCTTCCGGCCCGTCATCGGCCGCCTCGCGCTCTTCGCCGCCCGCAGCTACTTCGCCGCGACCAGCAGGGTCCCCGCCCTGCGCCGCAAGTTCCTGGCCGACCTCTCCGCCTCCCGTGGCGAGGACTTGGCCAGCTCTTGATCACTCGGTGAGGGGTTCGCGCAGCTCGAACCAGATGTGCTTGCCGGTGGGGCGCAGCCCGTTCTCCCAGGTGACGCCCCATGCGTAGGCCAGCTCCCGCATCAGGAACAGCCCGCGTCCGCCCTCCTCGTCGGGCGCCGCGTCGCGGGGGTACGGGTGGCGTTCCGGGGAGCCGTCGCGTACGGCGATCGTCGCGATGCGGTCGCGGACCAGGGTGTCGATGTGGATCAGCTGGGTGTTGGTGTGCTGATTGACGTTCGTCACGGCCTCGGAGACCAGGAGTTTCGCCGTGTCCGCGAGGTCGTGCAGGTCGTTGGCCTGGAGAAGGGCGGCGATGGCGTCGCGGCAGACCCTGGGGCTCTTGGGGGAGTTGGGGGCGCTGAGGCGGTAGGCGTACGGGGGTTCGGCGGCTTTGGCGGTTTCGGAGACTTCGGGCATGGCGGTGCTCCCAACGCGGTGCGTGATTGGTTCGATGCGCTGCGCTACCAGGACCATAAGGCATGGATGAGCACTCGTGCTATCACTCGATGGAATTGGTGCTCTGCTTTGATGTGTGGGAACGTCTCACGCAACACTGTGTTCGGGAGCAAAGGGGAGGGCGCATGCCGAGGACGGCCCCGACTGCGCGGCAGCGACGTCTCGGCGCGGAGCTGCGCAAGTTGCGTGAGCACGCCGGGATGAACGTGGCGCAGGCCGCCCAGCAACTGGGAGTGGACCGGACCCGGATCAGCAACACGGAGGCCGGTCGGTTCGGGGTAAGTGACGAACGTGTAAGGGCGCTCGCCGAGATCTACTCATGCGGCGATCAGGCGTACGTCGATGCCCTTGCGGTCATGGCGACGGAACGCGTCAAAGGCTGGTGGGAGGAATACCGTGGGAAGCTCTCCGCCAGTGCCCTGGACCTCGCCGAGCTGGAACACCATGCTGCGGGCCTGCGCCTGGTGCAGATCATGCACATTCCTGGGCTGTTGCAGACGGAGGACTACGCACGGGCCGTGTTCTCCACGGCTGAGCCGGAGCCGACGCCAGCGCAATTGCGTTGCAGGCTGTCCCACCGCCTGAGGCGCCGGGATGTGCTGGACCGCGAAGATCCACCGCAGTGCACCTTCCTTATCCACGAGGCCGCGTTGAGACTCCAGTTCGGCGGTACCAAGGTGGCGCTGCGGCAACTGGAGTACGTTGTGGAGGCATCGGAGCGGGACAACGTGACCGTACGGGTGGTCCCTTTCTCCGCTGGCGGATTTCCGAATGCGGGGACTTCCACGACGTACGTCACGGGGCCGGTGCCGCAGTTGGATACGGTGCAACTCGACTCGCCGAACGGCAGCGCCCTCCTGGACGCGGAAACATACCTGGCCAACTACAGGAGAGTTCTCGACCGGACCGAGGCGATGGCCCTGTCTCCCGACGAGACCCGTGACTTCGTTAACGGGATCGCCCATCAACTGTGAAGGCATGGAGATGTCCGACATACAGTGGCAGAAGTCCTCGTACTCGGCCGACGCCGAGGGTAACGCTTGCGTGGAGCTGGCCCACGCCCCCGACGCCGCGATCCTCCTGCGCGAGAGCGATGATCCCTGCGTCGTGATCACAACCACCCCAGCTGCTCTCCGAGGGCTTGTCGCGAGGATCAAGACCGGCGGGTTTGACCACATGGCTGGTTGAGGGAGGTGGACACGCATCACTGGCGGAAGTCCTCGTACTCAGGTGACGCGGCCAACAACTGTGTCGAGCTGACCCGAACCCCGGACACCGTCCTCCTGCGCGAGAGCGACGAACCGCAGACCGTGATCGCCACCACCCCCGCCGCCCTCCGGGCGCTGGTCCGGGCCGTCCGGGCCGGGCGGTTCGATCAGCTGTCCCGCTAGGGGACAATGGGCGCCATGAGTCTGTTCCGCGACGACGGCATCGTGCTGCGCACCCAGAAGCTGGGCGAGGCGGACCGGATCATCACCCTGCTCACCCGCAACAACGGCCGCGTCCGCGCCGTGGCGCGGGGCGTGCGGCGTACGAAGTCGAAGTTCGGCGCGCGGCTCGAACCGTTCAGCCACGTTGACGTGCAGTTCTTCTCGCGCGGTGGTGGCGAGCTGATCGGCCGCGGGCTGCCGCTGTGTACGCAGAGCGAGACGATCGCTCCGTACGGTGGCTCGATCGTCACCGACTACGCCCGCTACACCGCCGGTACGGCCATGCTGGAGACGGCCGAGCGGTTCACCGACCACGAGGGCGAGCCCGCCGTACAGCAGTATCTGCTGCTCGTCGGCGCGCTGCGCACCCTCGCCGCCGGGGATCATGAGCCGCATCTCGTCCTGGACGCGTTTCTGCTGCGCTCCCTCGCCGTCAACGGCTACGCACCGAGTTTCGACGACTGCGCCAAGTGCGGGATACCCGGTCCGAACCGGTTCTTCTCGGTCGGCGCGGGCGGGGTCATCTGCGGAGAGTGCCGGGTGCCCGGAAGCGTCGTACCCTCGGCGGAGTCGCTGACGCTGCTGGGCGCGCTGCTGACGGGGGATTGGGAGACGGCGGACGCGTGTGAGCTGCGGCACGCCCGGGAGGGCAGCGGCCTCGTGGCGGCGTATTTGCACTGGCACCTGGAGCGGGGACTGCGGTCGCTGCGGTACGTAGAGAAGTAGCTGCAAGCAGCAGCATGAGCAGCACAGAGAGCAAGGGCTGAGGGAGACATGGCAGGCATCGCAGGACGCGGGTTTCTGGGCCGACAGCGGCGCGAGTACCGGACCCCGGAACCGCACCCGTCCGGCGCCCGGCCGCCGAAGATCCCCGGCGAACTGGTGCCGCGGCACGTGGCCTGCGTGATGGACGGCAACGGCCGCTGGGCCAAGGAGCGCGGGCTGCCGCGCACCGAGGGGCACAAGGTCGGCGAGGGCGTCGTGATGGACGTGCTCAAGGGCTGCCTCGAGATGGGGGTCAAGAATCTCTCCCTCTACGCCTTCTCGACCGAGAATTGGAAGCGCTCGCCCGACGAGGTGCGCTTCCTGATGAACTTCAACCGCGATGTCATCCGCCGCCGCCGCGACGAGATGGACGAGATGGGCGTGCGGATCCGCTGGGCGGGCCGGATGCCGAAGCTGTGGAAGTCGGTGGCGCAGGAGCTCCAGGTCGCCCAGGAGCAGACCAAGGACAACGACGCCATGACGATGTACTTCTGCATGAACTACGGCGGCCGTGCGGAGATCGCGGACGCGGCGAAGGCGCTGGCGGAGGACGTCCGGGCGGGCCGCCTCGATCCGTCGAAGGTGAACGAGAAGACGTTCGCGAAGTACCTCTACTACCCGGACATGCCGGATGTGGATCTCTTCCTGCGCCCGTCGGGCGAGCAGCGGACGTCCAACTACCTGATCTGGCAGAGCGCGTACGCCGAGATGGTCTACCAGGACGTGCTGTGGCCGGACTTCGACCGCCGCGACCTGTGGCGGGCGTGCCTGGAGTACGCCTCGCGGGACCGCCGCTTCGGCGGGGCGATCCCCAACGAGGAGCAGCTGAAGAACGACTCTCAGAACGACTCTCAGAAGGACTCCCACTCCGCGTAAGCGGTACGCGCGGGGGCCCGGGCCCGGGCGGTGAGCCCGGGTCCGATCCTTACTCCGCCGCCACGATGCGCTCCACCGCGGCCGCCACCAGCTGATCCCGCTCCGCCTCCGTGAAGACGTCCGGCAGGGTGAGCTGCTCGACGATCAGCCAGTTCAGCGCCAGTATGAGCAGCTTGACGGCCGTGGCGTCGCCAGGGAGGCCCGACTCCTCGTGGTACGCGACGTTCGCGTCGAGGTCGGCCCGGACCCGCTCGGTGAGGACCTTGCGCAGTTCGGGCCGGCGGGTGGCCTCGAGGCGGAGTTCCAGCAGCGCCAGATAGCCGGTGCGGAATGCGGCGACGCGGCTGACGAGCTCACGCATCAGCTCCGCGTAGGTCTCCCGGTCGCGACCGGCCGCCCGCTGGCGGGCGATCGTGGCCTCGTCGGGCTGGAGCCGCTCATAGACCCGGGCACCGGCCTGGGTGAGTACGTCGTCGCGGCTGCCGAAGTAGTTGGACGCGGTCCCGGCGGGAACGGCGGCCTCGGCGTCCACCGCGCGGAAGGTCAGGCCGCGCGCTCCTTCCCTGGCCAGCACCTCGATCGCGGCGTCCACGAGGGCGGCGCGCCGCTGGTCGTTCCGTCTCACCATTGACACCACTCCACCTGTAGTACTACGTTCCAACCACTACAAGCAGAGTACTACGTATGGAGCGACTAGAGATGCGAAAGCTCGTGTACTACGTCGGTATCACGCTCGATGGCCGCATCGCGGGCCCCGGCGGCGAGTACGACTTCTTCCCCAGCGGCGACGAACAGCAGTCCGCCGCCTACTCGACCTGGACCAATACGCTGTTTCCCGAGACCGTCCCGACCGCCTACCGCGCGGCGGTCGGCCTGGCCGACGCGCCCAACTTGCACTTCGACACCGTCGTCATGGGCCTCGGCGCCTACCGCCCCGCCCTCGACGCGGGGATCACCAGCCCATACGCCCACCTGCGCCAGTACGTGGTGTCCAGCACCCTCGAACCCGACACCGACCCGGCCGTCACCGTCGTCCCGGGCGACCCGCTCGCCCTCGTACGCGAGCTCAAGCGGGAGGACAGCGCGGGGCTGAATGTGTGGCTGTGCGGCGGTGGCAAGCTTGCGGGCGCCCTGCTGCCGGAGATCGACGAACTGGTGATCAAGAACTACCCCGTCGTCGCGGGCGCCGGGATTCCCGCCTTCGACGGTGCCTTCGACCCCACCGTCTTCGACGTCGCCGAGCGCACGGCCTTCCCCAACGGCGTCACCCTCACCCACCTCACCCGTCGCTGAATTGGGACTCCGGCTCACCGCTCATTGCCTGCACGCAGCCAGGCGATGTACTCGGCGACCGCGCGCTCGGTGTCATAGGCGGGCGCGTAGCCGGTGTCCTGCCACGGTCCTCGGGACGCGGTACGGGGCGCGTGCTGGGGCGCGTGCTGAGGCGAGCACTCTTTACTCGCTGTAGAGGCGACATTGAACGGTCCGTGATGGTTGCCGCCCTAGCCTGGAAGCTTTGTACGACGAACGCTCAGTTCAGCGGGGGAGGCGTCGCATGGGCAGCGGCGGTGGGCACGGCGGTGGCAAGGTCCTGGACATCAAGGTGGCGGACATCAAGTCGGTCGCGCCGACGTTCCACCATCAGGCGGTGAAGCTGAGTGAGGCGCTGACCACGCTGATCTCGACGCTGGACGGCTATGGGGAGCCGTGGGGGGACGACAAGCCGGGGAAGGACTTCGGCAAGCAGTACAAGCCGAACCAGAAGCACATCGAGTCGGCGGCCGGCATTCTCGTCCTCGGCCTGACCAGCATCTACGAGGCGATGAACGACATGGCCGACGGGCATGTCGACAACGACAAGCTCATCGAGGGCATGTTCACCAAGGCCAAGCACGGCTCCGGCCATGGGCCGGGCGCGGGCGGGCATCGGTGAGTTTCGGGAGCGAGATCGAGGAGAAGGCCAAGGCCCTCCTCATGAAGCTGGGCATGTGGTGGCCGGACGCCAACTCCGGCACGCTGCGCCACGCGGCCGACGCCTGGCGGACGTTCGCCGACAGCGTGGACGATGTGCGGGTGGCGACCGACAAGGCGGCCACGACCCTCATCCACCACAACAAGGGCGAGGCGATCGACGCCTTTGAGACCTTCTGGGAGCGTTACGCCAAGGGCAAGGACGAGGGCTGGCTGAGCAATCTCGCCAAGTCCGCCCGGAACATGGCCAAAGCGCTGGACAAGTTCGCCGACACGGTCGATGACGCGATCGAGAAGCTGTGGACGCAGATCAGCATCGACGCCGTCGCACTCGTTGGCGGCGGGCTGCTGACCATCGTCACTGGGGGCGCCTCCGATGGAGTAGCGGCGGAGATCATCGCCATGGCCGCCGGCCTGGGCGTCGCCGTGGAGGAGTCGGTCGCCATCATCGCGGCGGAGATGCTGACCGGCGCGGTCTTCACCAGTGTGCTGTCGGTGACGATCGATGCGGCGGTGGCGCAGCCGGTGAAGATCGCTCTGGGGCAGCAGCAGGGTTTCAGCCTGGACGAGGTCAACCAGGCGGCCAGGGACGGCATGATCGACGGAGGTATTTTCGGCGCCGGGCTGGGGGTGCTCAAGCCCGGTGTGATGCCGAAGCTCACCGGCGTCCCGGACCTGCTCAAGCCGCCGAAGGTGCCCTCGCTGCGCCCGAACCTCATCGAGGAGGGCCCGGCCGCGCGCCCGGCCAAGAAGTGCCCGTGCACGGGTGAGCCGATCGATATCGCGACCGGCGCGATGCTGATGGAGCACACCGATCTGACGCTGCCCGGTTCGTTGCCGCTGGTCTTCGAGCGCACCCATGTGTCCTCGTACCGGGGCGGGGTGTGGTTCGGCCCGACGTGGGCCAGTCTGCTGGACGAGCGGGTCCAACTGGACGCGGAGGGTGTGGTGTTCGCCGCCGCTGACGGGATGCGGCTGGTGTATCCGGTGCCGGAGCCGGGGGTGCCGACGCTGCCGGCGAAGGGTGCGCGGTGGCCGCTGGAGTGGGACGGCAAGCCGGACGGCGTCATGACGGTCACCGATCCGGAGGCGGGTGTGGTGCGGACGTTCGTCCGTCCCGCCGCCACGGAGGAGCCGGGTGCGGTCTATCTGGCCCTGGAGAGCATCCAGGACCGCAATGGCGCGCGCATCGACATCGAACGCGCCCTGAGTGGCGCCCCGCTGGCCGTGCGCCATTCCGGGGGCTACTACCTGGCCATTGATACCGAGGGCCAGCGGGTCACGGCGCTGCGCCTGCTGGACGAGCCGCCGTCGGTCTATGAGCCCGAGACGCGCCGTGCGAGTGGCACGGTGGTGATGCGCTACGGGTACGACGAGGCGGGCAACCTCACCGAGGTCATCAACTCCAGTGGCACGCCCCTGCGGTTGACTTACGACGGTGAGGGGCGGGTGACGTCCTGGACGGACCGTAACGGCACGTCGTTCCGGTATGTGTACGGGCCGGACGGGAGGGTGGTGCGCACCGAGGGCAGTGACGGTGTCTTCAACGGCGGCCTGGAGTACGACGACGAGGCGCGGACGACGGTCTACACGGATTCGCTGGGCCACCGCACGGCGTATCGGTACAACGCCGATGGGCAGTTGGTCGAGGAGATCGATCCGCTGGGCCACACCACGCTGACGGAGTGGGACGCGCGTGGCGACCGTAAGGTCGCGGTGACGGATCCGCTGGGCCGTACGACCCGCTACGGGTACGACGAGGACGGCAACCTGACCGGCGTCACCCTGCCGGACGGCAGCGAGGCCCGGGCCATGTACAACGACCTGTGCCTGCCGGTGGAGGTCACCGAGCCGGGCGGCGGGATGTGGCGCCATACGTACGACGACACGGGGAATCTCCTCTCGACGACTGACCCCGTGGGGGCGACCACGGCTTACGGCTACACCGAGCGGGGCCACCTGGCCGAGGTGACGGACGCGCTGGGCAACACCACGCGCCTGACCCCGGACCGGGCCGGGCTCCCCATCGCCGTAACGGACCCGCTGGGGCACACCACGAGCGTTTGCCGGGACCCCTTCGGCCGGGTGGTGGAGGCGACGGATCCGCTGGGCCGTACGACCCGTATGGGCTGGACGACCGAGGGCAGACCGGCGTGGCGCCAGGAGCCGGACGGCGCCCGGGAGAGCTGGACCTGGGACGGCGAGGGCAACCTCCTCACCCACACCGACGCGGCGGGCCACACCACCCGCCAGACGTCCACCCACTTCGACGTACCCGCGACCCGTACGGAGCCGGACGGCGCGAGGTACGCCTTCGCCTACGACACCGAGCTGCGCCTGACCGAGGTCACCAACCCCCAGGGCCTGACCTGGACCTACACCTATGACCCGGCGGGCCGGCTCACCTCCGAGACCGACTTCAACGGCCGCACCATCGGCTACACCCACGATGCGGCGGGCGATCTGCTGTCCCGCACAGGCGGCGCGGGCGAGACGCTGCACTTCACCCGGGACGCGCTGGGCCGCACGACGGAACAGCGCGACGAGGCGGGCGGGCGGACGACGTATGCCTACGACGCACAGGGCGCCCTGACGCGAGCGGCGAATCCGGACGTTGAGCTGACCCTGGAACGGGACGCGGTGGGCCGGGTCCTGTCAGAAACGGTCAACGGCCTGACGACGACGTACGCGTACGACGCCGTGGGCCGCCGCACCGAACGCACGGTGCCCTCGGGCCTGAGGAGTGTCTGGACCTACGACGAGTCGGGCCGCCCCGTTGCGTTGCGCACCGGGACGGCAGGCACCCTGACCTTCACGTATGACGCGGCGGGCCGCGAGATGGAACGCCGCATCGGCGAGGCGGTGAGACTGACCCAGACCTGGGACAGGTCAGACCGCCTGACGACCCAGACGATCGCCGAGGGCCGTGGCAATGAGGCGAACCGGATTCTCCAACACCGCTCCTACGCCTACCGCGCGGACGGCTACCTCACCGAGATCCGCGAGCTGACGTCAGGCACGCGCCGTTTCGACCTGGACCCGGTCGGACGCGTGACGGCGGTCCACGCGCACGGCTGGACCGAGACGTACGCCTACGACACGGCGGGCAACCTGACGCAGGCCACGGCCCCTGCCCACGCGTCCCCCGGCGACCGCGAGTTCACCGGCACGTTGATCCACCGAGCGGGCCGCACGACGTACGAACACGATGCCCAGGGCCGCCTGATCCGCCGCACCCGCAAGCTCCTCAACGGCCAGACCCGCACCTGGACCTACACCTGGAACGCCGAGGACCGCCTGACGGACGCGACAACCCCGGACGGCGACCACTGGCACTACACATACGACCCCCTCGGCCGCCGCATATCCAAACAGCGCTTGGCCGAGGACGGCACGGTGGCGGAATCGGTGACCTTCGCATGGGAAGACACCCGCCTGGCCGAGCAATCCACACCAGAGGGCAACCACACCACCTGGGACTACGCCCCGGACACCCATCGCCCCCTGACCCAAACCGACCACATGTCACTGGTGCGTGAGCCCGGCGAATCCCTCATAGAGAAATTCACCGGCGCCGATGACGACACCGCACCCCGCTTCCACGCCATCATCACCGACCTGGTCGGCACCCCAACGGAGTTGGTCACCGCGGCCGGTGACCTGGCCTGGCAACACCGCACCACCCTCTGGGGCACGGACTTCCCCTCCCCGGTAAGCCCGGAGGCCGTTGACTGCCCCCTCCGCTTCCCCGGCCAATACGCCGACCCTGAAACGGGCCTGTACTACAACTACTTCCGCCACTACGACCCCGAAACGGCGCGCTACACCACCCCCGACCCTCTGGGCCTGGACCCTGCCCCCAACCACCACGCCTTTGTGGTCAATCCGATGGGGTGGGCCGACCCGCATGGCCTCAAGTGCGTCAAGGTCACGTCGAGGATTCACGATGACCCACTCCTCGTCCGGGCCGCCCAGAAGGCAGGGAAGGACGAGAGGGTTCAGCACGACCTGGACGACCTCGTGGCCAAGTATCGAGAAGGCAACGACAATCCGGGAATCGGTAGCAAGACTCTACCGGGGTCGAATATACGATACCTACGGGGTAGTAATGGTGGTCGTGTATTCTTCCAGGAGACGTCCGACGGAATAGAGATCCTCGGTAAGTCGGACAAGAAAAACGAGCAACAGGTCATCAATCGCCTCATGAAACTCTACGGTCACTGACATGTATGAAATCAGCGAGAGCGGTCTCAAAGTCGAGATCGAGCTTGGTGGGGACTCTCCCGAGACGGTGGAAAACGCCGATGGGTGGGTCGAGTTGCCCAATGGTGAAAAGTGGGCGGCCACTTTCCTTACCTATGCCGAAGTCGGCAGAATTCTGGACAGGTGGTCACGTACCGGGGAGTTCTTGAGCGGAGGGTACTTCGTCTGCTCGGATTTGGTTATGGTTCGGAATCCGGGCGCTCGTGAGATGTTCAACGCCGTGAAAGACATGGTGGCGACCGGGTCGCACAGGGGGCATCTCACACGAGTCGATCCCGAGTGAACTGGCCTTTTGGCGAAAGGTGACGACAGTCGAGCACCCGCCCAGGTGTCTACAAGCCGCTGAAAGCGATCTACTGAACAAGCTCCTGTCAGCGCGATTTCCCGGTGCTGAGCAATTGAGGCAGCAGGTTCCTCAAGCGCGTGTCGTCGGTCGCTGGGGGAGTGATTCCCCCAGCGTGGACCTCAAAGTGGTTGAGCCTTTTCCGCCTGCGGAGGTCCCCAACGGTGTGATCCCCGCTACTGGCGCTGTGAAGGACTCCTCCGGAGAGTTGGTCGGCGAACTGCTGCTATGGGTAAGCGATGGGAGTCTGTCGGCTCTGGAGTACTCCTGGTACACCGACGAGGCCCCGACGGCGCTGCCTGACACGGGCGATGTGACCATTGCTGTGGAGCAGTGAGTAAGGGGAGGGTGCGTGGATGGCATCGTGGTTCTGGCGAGGGTGATTTCCACTGCTCGGCTTCACGGCGTCGGCATTGGATCGTCCATCGGAGAGGTCGATCAGGCAGTGAAGGCCGACTTCATCGAAGTGGCCGACGAGGGGCACAGAACGCTCCGCAGGGACTACGGATTCGTGGAGCTCTACTTCTCCGGCGGCCCGGGGGAGTGGAGCATGACCAGCGGCATGATCGAACTGCATCGACTGGCGGCTGATGACCAGGGCATGGCAGCGGAATGGCGCCGTGACACGGGCGTGGAGTTCCCGGAGTACTGCTCCTGGAGCGAACTGCGGGAGGAGCTGTCACGGACCCCCGACGCGCCTGACATCGATCTTCGCCCTCAAGGCGGTTATCTCGAATACCGAGTACCGGAGACCAAGGTCTCCGTGCTGGTGGTGGATAGCGAGGAGGAGCGTGACGACTGCCCGGGGCATGGGGACGTCTGGAGCCTGAGCCTGGGCTGATGGCATCGGAGGGAGTACGACGTCAGCCCACCAAAGCCTTGCTGGACGTGCTGACGTCGCACTCGACCACCGGCCGGTGGGTTATCCGGCTTCCTCGACCCCGGCGCGGGCAACCCGCGCCCGGGATGCCGCGACGGTGGCGACCGCCGTCGCGGCCAGGGCGGCGCTGACCCACGCCGCGTCCCGGTAGTCGCCCGTCGTCCCGGTCGCGACGCCCGCGGTCAACGGCCCCAGGAACGCACCCGCGTTCAGCGCGACCGTGGCGAACGAGCCGCCCAGCGAGGGGGCCTGGGGCGCGACATGCATGACGCGGGCGACGAGCGTTGAGCCGATGCCGAACGACAGGGCGCCCTGGACGATCGTCACGACGAAGAGCGGGGCCGCGTAAGGGCTGGTCACGGCGAGCAGGGCCCATCCCACGGGCAGGACGCACAGCGCCAGGAGCAGGCCCCTCCCGAGCCCGCCGTCGGCCGTACGCCCGGCCGTGGTCACCCCCACGAAGGCGCCCACCCCGAATGCGGCGAGCAGGGCCGGGACCGCGGCGGCCGGAAGGTGGGCGATGTCCGTGGCGATGACGGCCAGGTAGGCGAAGGTAGCGAAGGTCGCCCCGTTCACCACGGCCGCGAGGACCATGGCCCACCGCACCGGACGCGACCGCAACGCACGCGCCTCCCGCCTGATCGAGACCTCCGCCCGGCCCGCCGCGTCGGCGGGCGCCTGACGGAAGACCAGCGCCAGCGCGGGCAGGCACAGGGCGGCCACGGCCCAGAACGCGGAACGCCAGCCGGACCAGTCCCCGAGCAGCGCGCCCGCGGGGACGCCCGCGACGCACGACAGCGTGACCCCGGACAGCAGCACGGCGGTGGCCCTGCCGCGCTGCTCCGCGGGGACGAGGGCCGTCGCCACGGACATCGCGACCGCCAGGAAACCGGCGTTGACGATCGCGGCGACGACACGCGTCCCGAAGAGCACGGCGAAGTCCGTCGTGACCGCGCCGATCACATGCACGACGACGAACGCCGCCAGAAAGCCCGCCAGCGCGCGACGCCGCGGCCAGCGCGCGCTCAACGCGGCCATCACCGGGGCGCCGACGATCATCCCGATCGCATAAGCGGACGTCAGACTCGCCGCGGCTCCCACCGATACGGAGAGGTCGCGGGCGATTCCCGGTACGAGGCCGGACAGCATGAACTCGGACGTTCCTTGCGCGAAGACGGCGAGCGCGAGGACATAAAGGAAGACAGGCAAGAGGTCGACTCCAGCGATGGATGAGCGTATGCGGGCAAGAGCAGCCGCGTGCTGGATGTCGGACTACGTGTACGCCACGAGCCCGAAACGGAACCAGACACACGGAGTCGTGTCCGGTCGCTGGAAGCGAGATCGACCCAGAAACCAGGTCGGTGGACCCAGGAACCAGGTCAGTGGTCAGAGAACGACTCGCCGCCGAGCGACCGGCGGCTCCGTTCTGTCTGATTCAGGGCTCATCACGTCGGGCACCGTACCCACAACCCCCACCGAGATCAATCCGATTTCGGCACGCCCCAGCCCCTCCGGTACGCGGCCCAGTCACCCGGCGTCGCCGCGAAGTCCACATACAGCGCGACGCCGAACCGTTTGCGGCGCGCGTCCTCGCGGCTCAGTCCGAGGCGGGCGCCCCGGACGGCCGCCGCCACCGTTTCGGCCGATTCGTGGTGGCCGATGTCGTCGGTGTGGAAGGCCGGGAGGCCCATCAGCAGGTCGGTGCCGCGCGGGGTCGCCTCCAGGGCCAGTCGCGTCTGCTGTGCCACATAGCCTCCGTACAGGCTCTCCATGGGCATCGCCGTGTCGTAGGACATCACCGCGATCTGGTCGACCCGGCGGGCGACCGCGCCGAAGTACGACTGCGACCACCACTTGGGGTGACCGGCGACGAAGCCCGCGACGGAGTGGAGGGAGGGGAGGGGGTCGATCTGGTGGGCGGCCACCGACAGCGGTGCGCGACGGGCGCGGGTGACCGCGTGCACATCGTCCAGCAGCGAGAGGTAGTCCCGGTCGCCGGAGTGCAGGGGCTCCAGATCGAAGTGGACGCCCGCGAACCCCGCGTCCAGCACCTGGCGCGCCGAGCGCACGACGCGTTCGCGCGTCGCCGGTTCGCCGAGGTCCATCCCCGTCTTGCCCTCGGTGGACAGCACATCGCCGAGCCACGCCTGGACGCGCACCCCGGGCAGCTCCCGCCGTACCGCGTCCACCAGCCACCGGGCCTTCGGATAGCGCGCCCTGGGCAGGCTGCCGTCATGCTCCAGCGGGCCCGCGTGGACGTACAGATCCCGGACGCCGGTGCCGCGCATCCGCTGGACCAACTCGGCCAGCTGAGCCTCACCATTGCGCCCGTCCACCCAGGCATGCCCCAGCCACACCGCGTCCCGCTCACGGGTCCGCGTCCCGGGCGCGGGATCCCCCGCGTACTGCAGCCGCAGCGACACCCCGGCGGTCAGCACGGGCACCACCAGCAGCACAGCGGCACCCGCCGCCACCCGCTTGGGCCACTTCAGCCGCGGATGCGCCCAGCCCCGCACAAACGCCACCCGCCCCCGCCCGAGCACGGAGCCCACTCGGCGCAGCACACGGATGGGGGTGCGGTCGGGGTTTTCCGAGGGCATTGGCGGTCAGCCTCCGTCGTAGGACACGACCGTGCCGTGCAGGGTGTCGGCGACGCGTGACCCGAGGTCGTAGTCGCAGAGGTTGACGGTCCAGTTGCCGGCCGTGACCAGGGTCGCGGGCACGCCCTTGTAGGCGATGGCCTCGCGCAGCACGGCGTTTCGGTCGGCGTCCGAGGCGTGCAGGGCGAGGGTGGCGCAGTTGGGTGAGCCGGTGTCCGTGCCGGTGGTGCAGGTCAGGACGGTGTCCGAGCGCTGCTTCCGGTCGTCGCAGCCCACCGCCGCCGCGAGGTCGTCGGCGAGGGCGCCGACGGTCCGGTAGCGGGGGGTGCGGGGGATGTCCGGGAGCGGATAGTCGGGGATCTTGGCCTTCTTGGGCGGCAGTACGACGCCGCCGAGAGCGGCCGCGATCCGGTTCGCGAAGCGGGGCTCGGTGACCCATACGAACCAGTGACCCGCGGCGACCAGGGTCTGGCCACTGGGGGGCTTTCTCCGGGAGGCGATGGAATCGCCGACCTCGTCGCGGTCGAAGACCTCGGGATTGAGCACGTGGATGTCGTTCTCGAACTTCGTGCCGTCGATGACGGACGCGCATCCGAGGCTCGACCCCCCGCGCCCACTGCCCTGCGAGCGGCGAGTGACCTCGCACGGGACACCGCCCGCCTCGAGGGCTTCCACGACCGCGTCGGCGTCGGTGTACTCGGGCTTCGTGGGCACATTGCCCGGCATCGTGGCGCGCGGGCTGGGCGACGAGCCGGTGCCGCCCTGCGTGGTGTTGCCGCACGCGGCGAGGACGGCCATGGCCACCCCCGCCGCGAACACGCTGATCACTCGCTTCATGAACTCACTTCTTCAGGGGGCCTAGCCCGTCGCCGAGGGACGCGGTGTGAGACCGGGGCTTGGCTCGGCCGGCTTCTTGTCGCCGCCTCCGCCGCCCCCGCCGCCTCCATCGTCGTTCTTGCCACCCGAGGACGGCGGGGTGGGGGACTTCCCGGGCTCCGGCGACGGAGTACCGGGCTCCGGATCGCCGGTTCCGGTGCCGAGTGTCTCACCGCCGTAGATCGGGTCGATGGTGAACGAGTGCCCCTTGGGGGTGGAGCCCTCCAACTGCTCCAGGGCCTTCTGGCGCTCTTCGTCGCTCAGGGCCTCCCACGCCTTGGCGTCCTCGAGACGCGGCTGGAGCTTGTCCCAGTTCTCCCCGCGGGTCTTGATGTCGCCCCCTCGGTGGTCCGAGTCGTCCCCGTACTGCTCGTTCTTCTCCCGGACGTCGGGAGTGTCGGCGGCGTAGAGCACGAACAACTGCTTGTCCGTGTCCGAGCCGTACGGATTCTTCTGCAACTCCTTGAGGTAGTAGGCGCTCAGGCGGATGTCCTCGTTGGGGTTCTCCTCGATGTACTTGGTGAGTTGGGCATCGCTGAGGTCTCCCAGATAGGTGCCGTCCGCCGCGGTGAACACATCGCGGTTGTCAGCCATGACCTTACGGGCCGTCCCCAGCTTCATATGCGTGATACCGAGCGACTTGTCCGGCTTGATCGTCTGCTGGAGCGTCCAGTTGAACACCCTGCCGACGCTCGGCAGGAGACCGCGGCCGTCCTTGTCGTAGTTCTGGTACCACTGCTGCTCCTGCCAGAGGATCGACAGCAGCAGCGTCTTGCTCATTCCGGTCTCCTTCGCGGCCCGTTCCACGGCGGCGAGCTGCGCGGGGGAGACGTTGATCGGATGCGGGCCGTCGGGCGCTCCCGTCAGGCGCAGTGCGATGGCCAGCGGGCTGTTCTTCTTCAGCGCCTCCTTGACCAGCTTCGGGTCGGAGATCTCCGTGAGGCCCCTGATGGTCCGCAGCGCGGCCGACGCCGTGGTGTCGGCCTTGGTCGCGCGGGACAGGGCGTCCTCGATGATGCCCTGGGCGTGCCGGACCGGCTCCGACTGGCTGTCATCACCTTGTCCGGAGGCCACCGGCTTGGAGTGGGAGACGCGCCCGCTGTCGTCGACGCTCAGCTCATGGTCCTTGGCGTAGCCGAGCGCGCTGCTCAGATCGCGCTGGGCGGCCTCGATCTCGTCGGCCAGGTCGTCGTAGACGCGGCACAGCTCGCGCAGCGCCAGATGCGCCGCCTCGTAGTCCTCGGCGTGCTTGACGAAGGTGCGGCGGGCGGCGAGCCCCGCGTCGGACACCCACTGCTTCTCGATCGTGCGGGCCACGTCGTCGCGGGCGAAGGTGCCGATCTCCTCGCAGTGTTTGGCGGCGCTGAGGGCATCGGTGGCGGCGTCGCGCCAGGCTTGCGGGCTCGCGGAGCGGAGGTCGGGCACGGAGACCATCAGGCACCCTCCAGCCAGCGGGCGTCCTTGCGGAGTTCCGCCTCGATGGAGAGGTCGGTGTCCATGTAGTCGTCCATGGCATCGGTGATGGCGGCGGCCGCTTCCCTCGCCGACTTGCCGAGCTCGTGCAGGCGGTTGCGCCATGCCGTGACGCACTCCTGGTTGGGATTCGCGACCGCCCAGCCCGAATGGGCCTTCCCGGCGGCCTCGGGGTCGTCCAGCTTGATCTTGCTCTGCCCCGTCGCGCTCGCGGTGTGGAAGGCGCCCGCGGTCTTCTTCGGGGACGGCGGATCGATGAAGAGGCCCGGCAGCCCCGGTAGATCAGGAAACAAGGACATCAGGCTTCCCCCAAGTAGCCGTAATGTTCATGTACTTGACACCGTACTCGGCGCCCCGCCGAAGGGCAGGGTGCCACGCGTACGGGCGTGGTTTCAGTACAAGGCTGTGACGGCCCCGGGGGGAAGCGGACCGCAGGGGTGACCCTGTGGAGTCAGGGCTGACCCTGTGGAGTGGGGGTTGACCCACCGACGTGGGGGGTCAGCCCTGGGATGCCTTTGCCGCGGCGCAGTCGCCGCAGGTGCCGAAGATCTCGATCGTATGGGCCACGTCCACGAAGCCGTGTTCGGCGGCGATCGCGTCGGCCCACTTCTCGACGGCGGGGCCCTCCACCTCGACCGCCTTGCCGCAGGCGCGGCAGACCAGGTGGTGGTGGTGCTCCTCGCTGTTGCACCGGCGGTAGACCGCCTCGCCCTCCGTGGTGCGGAGGACGTCGACCTCGCCGGCGTCGGCGAGGGACTGGAGGGTGCGGTAGACGGTGGTCAGGCCGACCGAGTCGCCCCGGTGCTTGAGCATGTCGTGGAGCTCCTGCGCACTGCGGAACTCGTCCACCTCGTCCAGTGCCGCCGCCACCGCGGCGCGCTGCCTGGTGGACCGGCCGCGTACTGGGGGACCGGCGGTCGCCACAGCTGCCTCCTCAACCTCGCATGCTCCGTCGCTCTCGGGGCTCGTTCCGCGCCCACTGCGCTTTCTGCCCGGCCATTGTGCCAGTTATCGCTTGGGTAGCGGACGAGAGTGATGGGATGGGCGACGGAGCCGAGCATCGGCCGGGCAGTGGACTACGAGCGTGGACCAGGAGCAGTGGACTGTACGAGTACATCGTCCCTCAGGGTGCATCGTTCCTCGGCCGCGGCCACCCGCCCCGCGCGTCTTTTCGCCAGGGGCGCGGCCAGGGCCGTGATCAGGGCGAAGACGCCGATGGCGAGGACGACGATGCTCGCGCCGGGCGGGACGTTCTTGTAGAACGAGAAGACCGTGCCGGACAGGGTCACCACGACGCCGATGGTGATCGCCAGCGCGAGCGTCATCGCGAAGCCCCGGGTGGCCTGCTGGGCGGCGGCGACCGGGACCACCATCAGGGCGCTGACCAGGAGCAGGCCCACGACGCGCATGGCGACGGTGACAGTGACGGCCGCGGTGACGGCCAGCAGCAGGTTGAGCGTGCGCACCGGGAGGCCGGTCACCCGGGCGAACTCCTCGTCCTGGCAGACCGCGAACAGCTGGCGGCGCAGTCCCATGGTGATCAGTACGACGAAGGCGGCGAGCAGGGAGATCGCGACGACGTCCTCGGGGGAGACCGTGGTGATCGAGCCGAAGAGATAGGTGGTGAGGTTGGCGTTGGAGCCGGTCGGCGAGAGGTTGATCAGCAGCACACCGCCCGCCATCCCGCCGTAGAAGAGCATCGCGAGCGCGAGATCGCCGCGGGTCTTGCCGTACCAGCGGATCAGCTCCATGAGGATCGCGCCGAGGGCGGAGACGGCGACGGCGGTCCACACCGGGTTGGTGCCGGTCAGGAAGCCGAGAGCGACGCCGGTCAGGGCGACATGGCCGATACCGTCGCCCATGATCGCCTGGCGGCGCTGGACGAGGTAGATGCCGACGGCGGGCGCGGTGATGCCCACCAGGACGGCGGCGAGCAGGGCCCGCTGCATGAAGGCGTAGTCGAGGATCTCGAGCATCTCAGGTCAGCAACCCTGTCCGGATCGGTTCGGCGTCGGGCGCCGCATGGGGATGGACGTGATCGTGGCCGGGCAGCGCGTGCTGGCCCACGGCCTTGGGCGGCGGTCCGTCGTGGACGACGCAGCCGTCGCGGAGCACCACCGCGCGGTCGATCAGCGGCTCCAGCGGGCCGAGCTCATGCAGGACGAGCAGGACCGTGACGCCGCCGGCGACCTGCTCGCGGAGGGTGCCCGCGAGGATCTCCTGGCTGGCCAGGTCGACCCCGGCCATCGGCTCGTCCATGATCAGCAGCTCCGGTTCGCCCGCGAGGGCGCGGGCGATCAGTACGCGCTGGTGCTGACCGCCGGACAGGGCGCTCACCGGGTCCCGGGCGCGGTCGGCCATGCCGACGAGCTCCAGCGCCCGCTGGACGGCCGCCCGGTCGGCCTTGCGCGGCGGCCCGAACCGGCGGCGGGCCAGCCGCCCCGCCGAGACGACCTCGCGCACGGTCGCGGGGACGCCGCTGGCGGCGGTGGTGCGCTGCGGTACGTAACCGATCCGCGCCCAGTCGCGGAAGCGGCGGCGGGGGATGCCGAAGAGGGCCAGCTCACCGCCGCTGAGCGGCACCTGGCCGACGATGGACCGTACGGCGGTGGACTTGCCCGAGCCGTTGGCGCCGAGCAGCGCCACGACCTCACCGCGGCGGACGGTCAGATCGATACCGCGCAGCACGGGGCGGCCACCCAGGGTGGCCGTCGCGCCGCGCAGGGATATGGGCTCCGCGGCCGGGGCCTCGGCCACCCCGGATTCCCGGGCCATCCCGGATTCCCCGGCCACCCCGGATTCCCCGGCCACCCCGGATTCCCGGGTCTCCTCGGCTTCCATGGCTTCCTCCGTCACTTGGCGCCCAGCGCCTTCCGCAGCGCCGTCAGATTGGCTCGCATGACCTGGATGTAGTCATCGCCCTTGGACTTGGAGCCGATGCCCTCGATCGGGTCCAGCACATCGGTCCGCAGATGGAGATCGCCCGCCAGCGTCCTGGCCGTGCGGTCGCTCACCAGGGTTTCGAAGAAGACGGTGTTGACCTTGTCCTTCTTGGCGATGGTGTGCAGCCCCCTGACCCGGGCCGGGCTGGGCTCGGACTCGGGGTCGAGCCCAGAGATCGCCTCCTGCCGCAGGCCGTAGCGCTCGGCGAGATAGCCGAAGGCGGCATGGGTCGTGATGAAGGTGTCCGAAGAACGGCCCTTCAAACCGCTTCGGAAGTCCTGATCGAGCGTGCTCAGCTCCTTGACCAGGGTGGTGGTGTTCTTCTTGTATGTCGCGGCGCGATCGGGGTCCGCCTTCTCCAGCGCCTTGCCGACGCCCTTGGCCACCTGGGCGTAGCGCACCGGGTCCAGCCAGATGTGGGGGTCGGCGGCCGCGTCGCCGGAGTGGTCGTGCCCCTCGTGGCCTTCCTCGCCCTCGTGCCCCGCCTCCCCCTCGCCGCCGTGCTCGTGCTCGCCCTCGACCTCCGTGCCGTGGTCCTCCAGCGAGGTGTACAAGGCGGCGTCGGCGACCTGCTTCGGCTCGGCCTGGGCGATGGCCCGGTCGACGGAGGGCTGGAGCCCCTTGAGGTAGACCACCAGACCGGCCTTGCTGAGATCGGCGGTCTGCCGGGGGCTGATCTCCAGATCGTGCGGTTCGACGCCCGGCCTGGTCAGGGAGGAGACATGGACGGCGTTCCCGCCGATCCGCTGGGCGAGGAATTGCATGGGATAGAACGACGCCACCACATCCAGCTTGCCGTCCGTCCTTCCGTCCCCGGCGTTGGTGGAGCAGGCTGTGAGGGTGGTCAGACCCAGTGCGGCGGCTCCCACGAGGGCGGTCGTGGGCCTGAGGCGGCGTATGTTCATGACTCTCATTTTCAACAAAGATGGAAACGATTGTCAACAACTGTCCTCTTGTTGATCGCTTCGGCTATCGATTTGATCCGGGGGGTGCCGCCGCCGGTAACCTGAAGCATTCGCTTCGTCGTCAATGTCGTCATCAATGAAGAGAGCACCGTGGCCGCCGACAAGATCGACACCATCGTCAGCCTCAGCAAGCGCCGTGGCTTCGTCTACCCGTGCAGCGAGATCTACGGCGGCCAGCGCGCCGCCTGGGACTACGGACCGCTCGGTGTGGAGCTGAAGGAGAACATCAAGCGGCAATGGTGGCGTTCCACGGTCACCTCGCGTGACGACGTCGTCGGACTCGACTCGTCCGTGATCCTGGCCCGTGAGGTGTGGGAGGCGTCCGGCCACGTCGCCACCTTCACAGACCCGCTCACCGAGTGCACCTCGTGTCATAAGCGGTTCCGCGCGGACCACCTGGAGGAGGCGTACGAGGCCAAGCACGGCCGGCTCCCCGAGAACGGCCTGGCCGACGTCAACTGCCCGCACTGCGGCAACAAGGGCAGCTTCACCGAGCCCAAGCAGTTCTCCGGGCTGCTCGCCACCCACCTCGGCCCGACCCAGGACTCCGGTTCGGTCGCGTATCTGCGCCCCGAGACCGCCCAGGGCATCTTCACCAACTTCCTCGCCGTCCAGCAGACCTCGCGCAAGAAGCCGCCGTTCGGTATCGCGCAGGTCGGCAAGTCGTTCCGCAACGAAATCACGCCGGGGAACTTCATCTTCCGTACGCGTGAATTCGAGCAGATGGAGATGGAGTTCTTCGTCAAGCCGGGCGAGGACGAGAAGTGGCACGAGTACTGGATGGAGCAGCGCTGGAACTGGTACCGGGACCTCGGTCTCCAGGAGGCGAACATCCGGTGGTACGAGCACCCCAAGGAGAAGCTCTCCCACTACTCCAAGCGCACCGCTGACATCGAGTACCGCTTCAACTTCGGCGGCTCGGAGTGGGGCGAGCTGGAGGGTCTGGCCAACCGCACCGACTTCGACCTGAAGGCGCACTCCGCGGCGTCCGGCCAGGACCTGTCGTACTTCGACCAGGAGGCCGGCGAGCGCTGGACCCCCTACGTGATCGAGCCGGCGGCGGGCGTGGGCCGCGCGATGCTGGCCTTCATGCTCGACGCGTACGTCGAGGACGAGGCGCCCAACGCCAAGGGCAAGATGGAGAAGCGCACCGTGATGCGGCTCGACCCGCGGCTGGCGCCGGTCAAGGTCGCGGTGCTGCCGCTGTCCCGCAACCCGCAGCTCTCGCCGAAGGCCAAGGGGCTCGCCGCGGACCTGCGCAAGCACTGGAACATCGAGTTCGACGACGCGGGCGCGATCGGCCGCCGCTACCGCCGCCAGGACGAGATCGGCACGCCCTTCTGCGTCACCGTGGACTTCGACACGCTCGACGACAACGCCGTCACCGTGCGCGAGCGCGACACGATGAAGCAGGAGCGGGTCTCCCTCGACCAGATCCAGTCCTACCTCGGCGGCCGTCTGATCGGCTGCTGACCCGGCTCGGGCCATCGCGCCCGGACCACACGGGTACCGGACACATATCCGACGACGGGCTCCGGCGCCGCGGACGCGAGATCCGTGGCACCGGGGCCCGTCGACTCGGCAGAACGGGGGTTCGCCAATCGTGCGAGGCGTGACGCATCACATCACCGCCATCCACGAGGACGGCACGGTCTTCGAGGTGAGCTACGGCTACGGTCCGGGGCAGCGGCGGCTGCTCGGCTGCCAGCACTGCGACTGGCAGGAGCGGATCACCCACGGCGGCGCCCGGCACAAGGGGCTCGATCACCTCGCCCAGGCGCACGGGGCCCTCGGCTCGCCGCGGATGACCGCCGACGCGGCGGCGCGGCGTCAGGTCGTCCTCATCATGCTGGCCTGTTTCGCGGCGGCTGCGGTCATTGTCTGGTGGGCCGCTTCCCAGGGGTGAGCTGGTCTGTGGTGACCGGGTCCGTGGGCTGGGCTGTGGTGACCGGGTCCGTGGTGAGTTGGTCTGTGGTGACCACGGCGGTGGGCCGCCGTTCCCGGCCGAGGGCCGGCGCAGTGCACACCGCCGCCAGCGGCAGCTCCGCGCCGGCGCAGCGCGGCGGTGGAGAGCAGCCCGAGCGCTTCGAGGCCGCGTCCAGGCCCACCCACGCGACGTTCCCGTGGCCGACCCGCGCCGTGGACGGCAGCGTCCGGGCCAGTACGTACGGCCAGCGGACCAGCGCCGCCCCCGAGACCAGCAGCACCGACTCCGGCCGTATGCGCCGGCGCGGCAGCGCGAACCGCGCCCTCCGCGCGGTCGCCGGGACCCCTGGTTCCGGTGGCCCCAAGTCCCAAGTGGGGGCCCGGCGGCTCCAAGCGGGGCCCGGCGGCTCTAACGGGCCCGCAGACCGTCCAGCAGCAGCTCGCAGACGGCCGCGAAGGCCGGGTCCATGTCCGGGTCCGACCACCGTGGTGCGTAGACGGGGTCGTGGAATCGAGTCGTCGCGTCCCAGAGCGCGCGGGCCGCGGCGCGGGCGTCCCGCATGGTGAACTCCCCACGGGCGATGCCGCTTTCGACGATCGTGGTGAGCTGGTCGAGCATCGTCTCGACATGGCGGGCGACGGTCTCGCTGTTCTCGGAGGCCAGCGCCAGATACGTGGCGAAGAGCTCCGGATCGACGCCCGCCTTACGGCGCTTGGCGGCGAACAGGGTGAGCAGCCAGTCCTCCAGCCGGTCGGCCGCCGGGCCCTTGGCGCGGGCGATGCGGGACAGGTCGTCGTGCTCCTGGTCCAGCCACCGCTCGGTGACCGCCTCGCGCAGCGCCGTCTTGGAGCGGAAGTGGCGGTAGACGCTGCCGTGGCTGACCCCCAGCGCCCGGGCCACGTCCACCACCGTGGCCTTCGCGGGGCCGTAGCGGCGCAGCACGTCCTCGGTGGCTTCGAGGATGCGGGCGGGCGTCAGGGGGGTCTCGGGCGGCGGCGGCATCGGATCCCTTACTTCTTCTCGCTGTCGAGGGTGGCCATCTGGGCCTCCGGGTAGCGGGCGCCCGCGGCGGCGTCCGCCGGGACGGCCTCCTCGATGGCGGCCAGGTCGTCGGCGTCGAGCGTAACGTCAAGCGCGCCCAGGGCCTCGGCCAACTGGTCGCGGCGGCGGGAACCGATGAGCGGGACGATGGCGGTGGAGCGCCGGACGCCCTGGGCGAGCACCCACGCGATGGCGATCTGGGCGACGCTGACGCCCTTGGCGTCGGCGATCTTGCGGAGGGCCTCCACGAGTTCGAGGTTGCGGTCGAGGTTCTCGCCCTGGAACCGGGGAGCCCCGCTGCGGAAGTCCTGGCCGTCCATCGTGCGCTCCCGGCTCCAGTGGCCGCTGATCAGCCCGCGCGAGAGCACTCCGTACGGGGTGATGCCGATGCCCAGCTCACGGCAGACGGGCAGGATCTCGTCCTCGATACCGCGCGCGAGCAGCGAGTACTCGATCTGGAGATCCGAGATCGGGGCGACGGCGGCGGCCCGCCGGATGGTCTCGGCGCCCACCTCCGAGAGGCCGATGTGCCGTACGTAACCCGCCTGTACGGCCTCGGCGATGGCCCCGACCGTCTCCTCGATCGGGACGGCCGGGTCGAGGCGGGCGATGCGGTAGATGTCGATGTGGTCGGTGCCCAGCCGCTGAAGCGAGTACGCGAGGAAGTTCTTGATGGCGGCGGGGCGCCCGTCATAGCCGGTCCAGGCGCCGTCCGGGCCGCGCAGGGCGCCGAACTTCACGCTGGTCAGGGCGCGTTCGCGGCGGACCGCGGGGGCGGTGCGCAGGGCCTCGTTTATGAGCAGTTCGTTGTGGCCCATGCCGTAGAAGTCGCCGGTGTCGAGCAGGGTGATCCCGGCGTCGAGGGCGGCGTGGATGGTGGCGATGGACTCGGCGCGGTCGACGCCGGCGCCGTACATGGGGGACATGCCCATACAGCCGAGGCCGATCGCGGAGACCTGGGGGCCGGTGGTGCCGAGCTGGCGGTTCTGCACGGGTGCTCCTTGGGATTTCGGGGTGGGGTGTCCAAGGAGAGCGTGACATATGCGATGACAGATTTCAATATCTGTCATCGCCTACCAGTCACCCCGTCCGGTTGTTCCGGTTGTTCCGGTTGCTCCGCTTGTTCCGCGACCTCCTACGACACCTTGCGCGGCAGCCGCAGGCTCATCAGTAGGGTCAGCGCGATCGCCGCCAGCTGGGCCGCGAGCGTGATGACCAGCGCGTCGCCCATGCCCGCCGACGGCTCCAGGGACAGGAAGAGCGTGCCGAGCGTGGCCACGCCCAGCGCCAGCGCCGACTGCTGGGTGGTGACCATCACGCCGCTCCCCACCCCGGCCCGCTCGCTCGGCACATCGGCCAGCACGATCCGGATCAGCACCGGAAGCTGCAGCCCCTGCCCGAACCCGGCCAGCGCGACGCCCGGCAGCAGCCCGGCCAGCGACAGGTCCGGCCAGTCCCGCCATACGGCGAGCATCAGCAGCGCGATGCCCACCGCCTGGATCAGCCCGCCCGCGGTCACCACACGGCTGCCGTAGCGGCCCACCAGACGCGGCCCCATCAGCGAGGCCACGAAGAACGTCGTGGCCATCGGCGCCAGCGCCAGCCCGGCCTCCACCGGCCCGTACCGCAGCCCCTGCTGCAGCGCGACCGCGATGACGAACATGAAGCCGCCGAAGCCGATCGAGAACGGCACCACCATCGCGAGCCCGCGCCGCAGCCCGGGCAGGGCGAACAGGCTCGGCGGCAGCAGCGGCGTCCGGCCGGCCCCTCGCCCGCCACCGCCCTCAGCGGAGCTGCGCGCTGCCTGGTCCGCGCGGTCCGCGCGCCGCTCCACGACGTAGAACGCGGCGGCCACGAACGGGAACGCGCCCAGCCCCAGCCAGGTCCACAGCGGCCAGCCCGCCGCCCGCCCCTCGGTCAGCGGCACCATCAGGGTGATCAGCGACAGCGCCAGCAGCACCGTGCCCGGCACGTCCACCGGCGCGGGCCGCTCCGAGCGGGTCTCGGGGACCGTACGGACCCCGAGAGCCAGGCCGATCAGCGCGACCGGCACATTGACCAGGAAGACCGCGCGCCAGCCGGTGCCCGCGATGTCCGCGGCCACCAGCACACCGCCCAGGATCTGCCCCGCGACCATGGACAGACCGGCCGTCGCGCCGTACATGCTGAGCGCGCGGGCGCGGCGCGAACCGCTGGTCGAGGAGTGGATCGTGGCCAGCACCTGCGGAAGCATCAGCGCGGCCGAGGCGCCCTGCGCCACCCGGGCGCCCACCAGGCTCCAGGCGTCCGGCGCGAGCCCGCAGGCCAGAGAGGTCAGCCCGAAGGCCGCCATCCCGGCGAGGAAGAGCCGACGCCGCCCGAAGGTGTCGCCCAGCCGCCCGCCGAGGACCAGCAGCACCGCGTACGCCACGCCGTATCCGGCGACGACCAGCTCCAGCACGGCCGGACCGGCATGGAGGTCGTGGTCCATGGTGGGCAGGGCCACATTGACGATGAAGAAGTCGATCAGCGGCAGCGCCGCGCCCAGCAGCACGGTGAACAGACCGAGGGGGCTCAGCGCGGGTCCGGAGGTGTGGGTCCGCCCGGGGGTCTTCGCCGCACCCGGGGCGGCGGTTCTCGTTCGTATCGTGGAAATCTGTGTTTCGGTCACGCTTACGAAGGTCCCGCGTCGCTCAGGCTGGTACCAGAGTGTCTTTATCCTGGTACAAGAAGTACCTGGCAACCGGCTGAGCCCTCGGGCACCCTGGAGCCATGACCACGATGGTGCGGGATACGACGGCAGGGGCCGCGGCCGAGAGCAGGAGCGCGGGGGCCGAGATACGGCGTCCGGAGGCGAGCGACCCAAGGAGAGGCGAGCTGGCCGCGTTTCTGCGCAGCCGGCGGGAGCGGATCACGCCCGAGCAGGTGGGGCTGCCCCGGGGCCGCCGCCGGCGCACCCCCGGGCTGCGCCGCGAGGAGGTCGCGCAGCTCTCGACCGTCGGCGTGACCTGGTACACCTGGCTGGAGCAGGGCCGCGACATCCATGTCTCGGCGCAGGTCCTCGACGCCATCGCCCGCGCGCTGCTCCTGGACCGCAGCGAGCGCGCCCATCTCTTCGCGCTCGCCGGTGCCATCGACCCGACCCCGGCGAGCGAGTGCACGGGCATTCCGCAGTCGCTGCAGCTCATGCTGGAGCGGCTCGAGCCGTTCCCGGCCTGCGTCCAGAACAGCCGCTTCGACCTGCTCGCCTACAACCGCAGCTACCGGCTGCTGATGTGCGACCTGGACCAGGTGGCGCCGGAGGACCGCAACTGCCTGTGGCTGGCCTTCACCAACGACGAGTGGCGTTCCAGCCTGGTGGACCGGGACGAGACGATCCGGATGATGGCGGCCAAGTTCCGCGCCGTCATGGCCGAGCATGTGGCCGAGCCCGCCTGGAAGGCGCTCGTGAAGCGGCTGGAGGAGGCCTCACCGGAGTTCCGGGAGATCTGGGCGCGGCATGAGGTGATCCGGCCCGGCGACAAGATCAAGGTCTACCGCCAGTCGCGGGTGGGCATCCTCCGGCTGGCCTCCACCAGCCTGTGGACCGGCCCCCAGCAGGGCTCCAAGCTGCTCACGTACACCCCGGCGGACGTGGAGACGCGGGAGCGGCTGGAGCGGCTGCACGCGCTGGCACTCGCGGAGGAGGCGGCAACGGGGGAGGCGGCCCCGGAGGGGGCGGCAACGGAGGAGGCGGCAACGGAGCGGGTGGCCCCGGCGGCGGTCTGATCCGCCGGGCCTCGGGCGGCCTCATGGACGGCCG
>NZ_JAAAYH010000290.1:0-11873 GCF_018035285.1 Streptomyces sp. MK37H
GGTGGTGCCCAGCGACGGTCCGAGGACGAGCACGGGCCCGTCCTCGGGGCCGTCGGTCCGGTACTGAAGTGTCTTCGTCTCGCTCACCCGAAAACGGTATCCGACACGGGTGGCGGGGTTTTCGGGCGCGATGTACCCAGGATGTGAAGGCCTTACGGCGTGACCGTGGAGACCACGTAAACCTTCGGATGCGCCGGGTTATCGAACTTGACCGTGATCCTCAGCTTGGGTTGCGGATCTTGTCGCTTGATGACCATCCCGGCCCAGTCGTGACCGGGTGCTCCGACCTGCCAACCGACCTTCCGCGCCTGCCCTTTGGTGATGGTCACCTCGCCCTCGTCCAGGGCGGAGCGGCGGGTGCCGAGCTTGGTCAGGAAGGAGTCGAGGCCATCGCGGGACGTGACGAACTGCACGTACAGCGAGCTGACCTTCCAGGAGTTGGTCTCGTAGAAGGCGACCTTCTTGGAGTACGGCGGCACCGGCACGTCGTATATGCGCCGCTGCACCCGGGTCGGGTAGCCCGCGCTGAGGCCCTTGGCCGACGCCGCCTCCGCCTTGTCCTCACCGCCGTTGCGGCTCTGGAGGGCGGAGATCACCAGATAGCCCGCCGGGATCGCGATCAGCAGGAAGACGACCAGGGCCTTGAGCCAGCGGCGGGGCGGACGGCCGCCACCGGGCATGGGCCCGCCGGACGTGGGGCCGCCCGGTGTGGGACCGCCGGGGCGCATACCGTCGGCCGGGGGCATCGCGGCGCCGGGCCGCTGGTCGGCGGCGGTCACTCGCGGCCTGCCTGGCCGCGCGGCGCCAGCCGCAGCGGGGAGGAGGACCCGGCGCGCTCATAGCGCTCGACGCGGCGGCGGTTGGCGCGGCGGAAGCGGCGGGCGACCAGCCGGGCGAGGTCGGCGGCGCCGACCATCCCGGCCTCGGGGCCCAGCTGCGCCTTGACGATCCGGGCCTCCGGCCGGTAGCCGCGGCCGGTGAGGGTGCGCCGGAAGGCGTTCCGGGCGGGGTCGATCAGCAGATCGTCGGCGGCGCTGACGCCTCCGCCGATGACGAAGCAGGAGGGGTCGAGGGCGGCCGCGAGATTGGCGATGCCGACGCCGAGCCACTGGCCGATGTCCTGGAGCAGTTCGACGCACATGGCGTCGCCCTGGCGGGCCAGCTCGGTGATCAGCGGCCCGGTGATCTCCTGGATGTTGCCGCCGACCCGGTCGTTGATCCCGTACGCCACCGGCGATTCGGCGGCGGCCAGTTCACGGGCCTCGCGGACCAGGGCGTTGCCGGAGCTGTACTGCTCCCAGCAGCCGCGGTTGCCGCAGGGGCAACGGTGGCCGGCCGGGACGACCTGCATATGGCCGAACTCCCCGGCGACCCCGTACTTGCCGCGCTTGACCTGGCCGTCCTCCAGGATCGCGCCGCCGATCCCGGTGCCGAGGGTGATCATGACGAGATGGTCCTCGTCGCGTCCGGCGCCGAACCGCCACTCCGCCCACGCGGCGGCGTTGGCGTCGTTGTCGACCAGGACCGGGACGGCGAGCCGCTCCGCGAGCCGGTCGCGCAGCGGTTCATTGCGCCAGGACAGATGCGGGGCGAACAGCACGCGGTTGCGGTCGGCGTCCACCCAGCCCGCGGCGCCGATGCCCACGGCGTGCACATCGTGCCGGTCGGAGAGGTCCAGCACCAGCTCGGTGATGGTGTCCTCGACGACCTTGGGGCTCTTCGACTTGTCCGGCGTCTCGGTGCGCAGCTTCTCGAGGATGTTGCCGTCGGCGTCGACGACCCCGGCCATCACCTTGGTGCCACCGATGTCGATGCCGACCGTGGGCACCCGGGGCGCGCTGAGATGCGAGCGGCGCTCGCGGGTGCCGACGGTCCGCAGCACGGTGGCCCGGGCCGAGCCCCGGTGCACTCGTTCGCGGTAGATGCTCATCGGCCGGCCCCCTCGCCGGTGTGGGGGGTGCGGTCGCTGCGGGTACGTGCTCGCAAGAGTTCGTCGTCCCTGCGGGGGTCTCGGGAGGCCGCGGGGCCTCGGGTGCGTCGGTCGTGGCGGGTGTGGCCCGCCGTGCGATTGTGCCTCACCCGTGCCTCATGCCGCATGACGAGCCTACGGCGCGCGGCCCCCAGGAAGCACCGGAACACGGCCGACGACCCGGCCGGTCAGCCCTTGGCGACCCCTCTCAGCCCTTGGCGACCCCTCCCGACAGATCGGGGGCGGGGGTGCGGGCCAGCTCATGGCTGAGCTGCTCCAGCTCGCTGCCGCCCGCCATCTGCCGGGTGAGCTCCTCCAGGGCGATCTCGTCCTTGGCGTGGCTGCCCGCCATGGCACCGCGCTTGAGCAGCACGAAGCGGTCGCCGACGAGATAGGCGTGGTGCGGGTTGTGGGTGATGAGGACCACGCCGAGGCCCGCGTCCCGGGCGGCCGCGACGTACTTGAGCACGACCCCGGACTGCTTGACGCCCAGCGCCGCCGTGGGCTCGTCCAGGATGAGCACCTTCGCACCGAAGTGGACGGCGCGGGCGATGGCCACGCACTGGCGCTGGCCGCCGGAGAGGGTGCCGATGGGCTGGTCGACGTCGCGCAGATCGATGCCCATGCGCAGCAGTTCGCGGTGGGTCGTGGTGCGCATCGCCTCCACGTCGAGGCGGCGGAGCGGTCCGCGGCCCTTGTGGATCTCCGAGCCCAGGAAGAAGTTCCGCCACACCGGCATCAGCGGGACCACGGCGAGGTCCTGGTAGACCGTGGCGATCCCGCGGTCGAGGGCCTCGCGCGGGGAGCCGAGCCGGGTCTCCTCCCCCTCGATGGCGAGGGTGCCGCCGTCGTGCTGGTGCAGCCCGGCGACGATCTTGATGAGGGTGGACTTGCCCGCACCGTTGTCCCCGAGGACGCAGGTGATCTCCCCGGCGTGCACCTCGAGGGAGACGCCGTCCAGGGCCTTGACGTTGCCGTAGTACTTGCTGATCTCGCTCAGCGCGACCAGGGCCGCCCGGGGTGCCGGAGAGGTCTGAGATGCCTTGGATGTCTGGGACGCGCTCATTTGCTCTCCTCCGCCCGCTTGCGGACCCACCAGTTGAGCAGCGTGGCGAGCAGCAGCATCGCTCCGAGGAAGAACTTGAACCAGTCGGCGCCCCACTGCGCGTAGACGATGCCCTTGTTGGTCATGCCGAAGATGAACGCGCCGACGGCCGCGCCGACCGCCGAGCCGTAGCCGCCGGTCAGCAGACAGCCGCCGATGACCGCCGCGATGATGTAGAGCAGCTCATTGCCCACGCCCTCGCCGGACTGGACGACGTCGTAGTTGAACAGCAGATGCTGGCCGGAGATCCAGGCGGCCAGCGCGACGCCCAGATAGAGGCCGATCTTGGTGCGCTCCACGGGCACGCCGACCGCGCGGGCCGCCTCCTTGGCGCCGCCCACCGCGAAGATCCAGTTCCCGGCGCGGGTGCGCAGCAGGATCCAGGTGGCGAGCGCGATCAGGGCGAACCACCACACCACGGTGATCTGCACTTCGACATCCCCGATGGTCAGATGCGAGGCGAAGACCTTACGGGCGGAGGGGAAGCCCTCCATGTCGGAGATGCTCTTGGTGGAGACGGTGTCGCTGATCAGCTTGGTGAAGCCGAGATTGCAGCCCTGGAGGATCAGGAAGGTGCCGAGCGTGATGATGAAGCTCGGCAGATTGGTGCGGACCAGCAGATAGCCGTTGAAGAAGCCGATCGCGAGGGTGGCCAGCAGGGACACCCCGACGCCGACCCACACGTTCGCCGTCATCTGGTACGAGAACATCGAGGAGATCAGCGCCGAGCTGGTCACCAGGACCCCGGTCGACAGATCGAACTCCCCGCCGATCATCAGCAGCGCCACCGGCACCGCCATGATCCCGATGGTCGAGGAGGCGTACAGCACGGTGCTGAAGCTGGACCACTGGAGGAAGGCGTCGGCGACGACCGAGAAGAAGACGAAGACGGCGACGGCGCCGACGACCGCGCCCAGCTCCGGACGGCCCACCAGCCGGCGCGGCAGCGAGCCGCGCACCGGCCGCGGGCTCGACAGCGTCTCCTCGGCGGGCGGTGCCTCCGCGCTCATCGGGTCCCCCGCTTCGTGTACGACGCGAGCTCGGCGGCGTCGTCCTTGGTGATGATCTGCGGACCGGTGAGCACCGGCCTGCCGCCACCGAGCACATCGGCGTTGTAGCGGTTGAGCCACAGCAGATCCACGGCCTCATAGCCCTGGAGATACGGCTGCTGGTCCACGGCGAAGCCGAGCGTGCCGTCCTGGAGCGCGGCGGCGACCTTGGCGTTGAGGTCGAAGGTGTCGATCTCGGCCTTGCTGCCCGCCTGGTCGGCGGCCTTGGCGGCGGTGTCCGCGAAGGGCGCGCCGAGGGTCAGCACGGTGTCGATGCCCTTGTCCGACTGGAGCTTGGCCTCGATCGAGGACTGCACATCGGGCATGTTGGTGCCCTCGACGTAGATCTTCTCCATCTTGCCGTCGAAGGTCTTGGCCGCGCCGTCGCAGCGCTGCTCATGGCCGACGTTGCCCTGCTCGTGGAGCACGCACAGCGCCTTCTTGCGGCCCCGCTTGTTGAGCTCGTCGCCGACGGCCTCGCCCGCGATGGTCTCGTCCTGGCCGACGTGGGTGAGCGCGCCGAACGCCTTGGACACCTCGGAGCCGGAGTTGACGGTGATCACCGGTATCCCGGCCTTGCGGGCCTTCTTCACCACGGACTTCATGGCGTCGGGCTTGGCGAGGGTGACGATCAGGCCGTCGACCTTCTGGTCGATGTAGGACTGGACCAGCTGGGCCTGCTCCTTGCCCTCCTCGTTGTGGGCGTAGAGGAACTTGATGTTGTCCTTGACCGCGGCCTGCTTGGCGCCGCTCTGGACGATGTCCCAGAAGGTGTCCCCGTCTCCGGAGTGGGTGACCATCGCGAAGGTCCACTTCGGGGTGTTGACCGCCGCGCGTCCCCCGCCGGCCGCCTCCCGCGCGGCCCGCTCCTCGGCCCGCTTGCCGCCCGTATCGCTGCAGCCCGCCAACGCCGTACCCAGCACCGCCGCGAGCACGGCGGCGGTCATCGCGCGTGCCCCTCTCCGCACCGTCGCCACGAAGGCCCGCCCTTCTCACTGTGAGTTCGTCCCGCTGTCACCTTCGCGGCCGGGCACCGCATGATCGGTCCCGGCCGCCGCCCAAGTATCCGTCACCGGTCATCGCCGGGGCTGCCGGGGTGGGCGGGGGCCCGGCGCCCGTACGGCTTGAGGACTTGTAGCCGGGGACGCGGGACACGTCAAGGACAAAGGGCGCGACACAAGGCGCGAGGCAGCGCTCAGGGGCGTACGAGCAGCTGGAACTCGAAGGCGTAGCGCGAGGCCCGGTAGGTGTGGGAGCCGAACTCCACGGCCCGGCCGGTGTCGTCGAAGGTCGTGCGCTCCATGGTCAGCAGCGGCGCGCCCTCCGGCTCACCGAGCTGCTCCCCCTCCTCGGCGTTGGCCGCGCGGGCGCCGACCGCCTGGCGGGCGCTGTGCAGGGTGATCCCGGCCGCGCGCATCAGCCGGTAGAGCCCGGTGTCCTCCAGCTCGGCGCTGTCCAGCTTGAGCAGCCCCACCGGGAGGTGGTTGCGCAGATGGGCCATGGGCTCGCCGTGCGCCAGCCGCAGCCGCTCGATCAGCACCACCTCTTCGCCCTCCGCGACGCCGAGCGCGGCGGCGACCTGGGCGGTCGCGGGCTCAGTGGTGTTCCGCAGCACCTGGGTCGCGGGGCGCTGACCGGCCGCCTCCAGGTCGTCGTAGAGGCTGCTCAGCTCCAGCGGGCGCTTGACCTGGCTGTGCACGACCTGGGTGCCCACGCCCCGGCGGCGCACCAGCAGCCCCTTGTCGACCAGCGACGAGATGGCCTGCCGGACGGTGGGGCGGGACAGCCCGAGCCGCCCGGCCAGCTCGATCTCATTGCCCAGCAGGCTCCCGGGCGCCAGCCGCCCCTGCTCGATCGCCGCCTCGAGCTGCTGGGACAGCTGGAAGTACAGCGGGACCGGACTGCTGCGATCGACGCTGAGCTGGAGCGCCTCCGCCCCGCCCGAAGCGTCTTCTTCCTCCATAGCCACGGGCCGAGGGTATCCGGATGAGCACATGACGGGAAGTCGTGAAGTTCTGTTGTCAGGACAAACTACGCACAGGTGATCAGTTGGAGCCGACAACGCTGTCAGCCGTCACGGCCACGGCCGCCCACCACTGTCCGCCCCCGGCCGGCACCGGGAGCGGCGCCCCGGCCCGACCTGGACCTCGGGCGGGCGCCGCGTACCGGCGTCCATCGCGAACGGACAGCGCGGCCGGAAGCGGCAGCCATCCCCGGCCACCACCTCGCGCCGCTCGGCGTCCCGCCGCGCCCGCGCCGCCAGCCGCGCCAGCCGCGCCGCCCGCGCCACCCGCGCCACCCGCGCGGCCCGCGCGGCCCGCACCTGCTCCCGGCTCGCCCCGGAGCTCGGCGCGGCGGCGGCCAGGAGCTGGGTGCAGGGGTGGCGCGGGGCCAGGATCACCTCGTCGCCGGGGCCGCGCTCGACGATCTCGCCGCGGTACATCACCATCACCTCGGACGAGAAGTGCCGGGCGGTGGCCAGATCGTGGGTGACGTAGAGCAGCGCCGGCCCCCGCTCCTCCTTCAGCCGGTCCAGCAGCCCCAGGATCTCCAGCCGGATCGACACATCCAGCATCGACACCGGCTCATCGGCCAGCAGCACCTTCGGCCGAACCGGACGGCGCCGAGATCCTCGCGGTGGACGGGCGCGGCCGCCCGACGCTGCTGCTGCGCCGGACCGGGGCGGGGTCGGTGGTCTTCCGCACCTGTCCGGTCGAGCACATCGCGGCGGTCACCCCGCGCGTCAACCCCGAGGCCACCAGCGCCCGCTACGACGCGCTCGCCGCCCACGCGGGCGTCCGACGCCCGGTCACCGTGGAGGACCCGGGTCGCGGTGGACCGGCTGGTGCCCGAGGACGGCCGGATCTTCGTCCGGCCGGTCAGCCAGGCGCGGGCGGAGCTGACGGTCAAACGGTGGTCGCGGACGGCGTCCGGCTGCTCTCGCTGGAGGGCGCGGCGGCGGACACGGTCGTTCCGCCGCCGTACGGGGTGCGGGTGCTGCGGCTCGCGGACGCCGCCCGCTAAGGGGTGTCCGGCGGATCGTTACGCCTGCCGCGGGCCGTTCCCCTCCCCGCCCCTTCCCGCAGCATCGATATGCGGCTCCGCCGCCTGGTCCGCCGGACACCCCGGTCCGCCGCCCGCCTGCGTCACGCGCCCGCCTGCTCGCGCAGCTGGGCGGCGGACCGGGCCAGCCGTATGGCGCCGACCACCGGCAGGGTGAGCGCTATCAACAGGGAGCCCACGAACGAGGGGGCGCTGATCCCGTCGAACGCCAGGGAGAGCGCCACCGCCAGGACCGGCACCGTCGCCAGGGGCGACAGGACGAACAGCGTGGCCTGCCGCTTCTCGCGCCGGGCCCAGGGCGCGGACCGCCACAGCCGGACGAGCGCGCCGAGGGCGGCGACCAGCCCCAGGGGTATGCCCACGCCCGGGACCAGGCACAGCGGTACGGGCAGCACCGCGAGGCCGAGCGTCACCCAGGTGGCACCGGCGTCCTCCGGCTCGGGCGGGATGCCGCCGGACTCCTCGGCCAGCGCGTCCGCCGCGATCTCCTCCGGGGTCCCGATCCAGTCGAGCACCTGCCGCACCCGCTCCTCGCCGATCGCGGAATCGCCGTCCCCAGCGGCATCCTCAGCGGCATCCCCAGCGGCCTCCTCGCCGAGGTCGTCCGCGAGCGCCGCCGCGATCTCCTCGCGCAGGTCCTCCAGCAACTCCTCCCGCCACGCGGCGGGAAGCGCCGCGGTCCGCCGCTCGACCGAGGACAGAAAGGTCCGCACGAGGGGGTGGCTGAGGGGGCTGCTCATGTCGTCTCTCCGGGGCGAGGAAACGGTCACCGGTCCAGGGCATTACAACCGGCATCCGTCAGCGTGTAGCACCCGCACGAGGGCCGCGCCCGGATTCGCGCAAATGCGCATCCCGCTGTGTTCGACAGGCTAATGGGCGAGGCTTATGAGCGAGGCTAATGGGCCGCCGCTCCCCCCGCGCCACGGGTCATGAGCCGGTCCAGTTCGGTCCCGGTGAGCCCGTCGGGCAGCGGGACGGTGTCGGGGCGGGCGCGCAGACCGTCCAGGACGAGCGCGGCGATACGGCGGGCCGCGCGCCCCCAGGCGTCGGGCGGGAGTTGGGCGTGAGCGAGCATCGCGCCGGTGACCACGAGGTCGGCGGCGGTGGCGTCGGGGCGGATCGAGCCGTCGCCGACACCCCGCTTCAGGACCGCGGCCAGCGACCGGGAGATCCGCGAACCGAGGGGGTCGGCCTCATCCGCCAAGAGCGGGCCCGGGGCACCGAGCAGCGGCAGGGCGAGATGGTGCCGTTCGGCGAGCAGCCCGTGCAGAAAACCGGCCAGCGCGTCCAGCGGCGGTGCCGCGCTGTCCTCGGCCTCCTGGGCGAGGGCGGCCACGAGTTCGTAGGAGCGGTGGACGACGGCCGCGTACAGCTCCTCGCGGTCGGCGAAGTTCCGGTACAGCGTGGCGATGCCGACCCCGGCCTCGCGCGCCACCACGTCCAGTGGCACGGCGGGCCCGTCACGGAGCAGAACCCGCTCGGCCGCGTCGAGGAGGGCGGCGCGGTTGGCGACGGCGTCCGAGCGGCGGCGCGCGGGCTGGGCGGGACTCATGAGGCCATCTTCCCGCTCCGGGCCCGCCGGAAGGGCGACGGACGCGAGAGTCGTACGGGGATGCCCAGATTTTCAGCCGCCCTGTCACTCTCGTGTCCGCCGCCGCGTCACCGCCGCATCATCGCTTCATCCACTCATTTTCGTACTTCTTGTACGTACCGTCGTGGGTGGCCAGATGGACCCACTGATCGACGTACTCCTTGAACTGGGCGTCGCCGCGCGGCAGTACATACGCCTTCTCGGAGAAGGAGAACGGCTCGTCGGGGTGGACCGCGCACAGTTCCGGGTGGATCGCGGACTGATAGCGGGTCTCGCTGGCGTCCGTCATCATCACATCGGCACGGCCCGCGATGATCTCGTCGAAGATCGTCGTGTTGTCCGGATGGACGGTGAGGGTGGCCTGTTTGATATGGGCCCGGGCGAACTGCTCATTGGTGCCGCCCGGGTTGACCACGACTCGTACGCCGGGCTGGTCGATCTCCTCCAGCGTCCGGTACTTGTCCTTGTCCCCGCAGCGCACGATCGGCGTCTTGCCATCGGTGAGGTACGGCTCGCTGAAGGACGCCTTACGGGCGCGGGCCAGCGTCACCGACACCCCGCCCATGCCCACGTCGCAGCGCCCGGCGGCGAGGTCGTCCACCAGGGTGGCCCAGGTGGTGGGCACGTATGTCGGCTTCGCGTCCAGGCTCTTGGCGAGGTCCCCGGCCATCTTGATGTCGATACCGGTGTAGGCGCCGGACTTGGAGTCGCGATGGCTGAAGGGCCGGTAGTCGCCCGTGGTGCACACCCGCAGCACCCCGCGCTCGGGCACCCGGTCCAGCAGGGTGCCGCGCTGCTGCCGGGCGCGGCCGGCGGCGCTCGCCTGCGCCGACTCGGCCTTCGGCTCGGGCTTCGAGGTCGTGCCGACGGCCAGCGCCGAACCGGCGGCGGTGGCGGCGAGTACGGCGGCGAGGGCGGACAGCGTGACGGTACGTCTCACGGCACCTCCTGGGCGCGGGCGGGCGGCCGCTACGAGCCGCATGATCACAGCGCGCTCAGGGTGGCAGAAGTCCCGGCCCACGGGAAGCCGTTGACCCCCGGATGGGATACGCGGGACGAACGCCGTGCGGCGGTCCGTACGAGCCGCGTCGCGTTCCCGCCGTCAGGACGGGTCGCGTACCGCCGTCAGGACGTCAGTACGGCTCGTGCGCCGAGTCCAGCGGAGGTGCCACATCCGCGAGGCGGGCCAGCAGTTCGGCGGCGCGCTTGCCCACGGTGTCCCGGTCGCCCTCGGACAGCGCCGAGCCCATTCCGCAGGCGACGGCCCCGGCCGCGACCCAGTCCGGAGCCTCGGCCAGGGTCACCCCGCCGGTGGGGACGACGGCGGCCTGCGGCAGCGCGGCCCGTACATCGCTGACCCATCTGGGCCCGTAGGCGGAGGCGGGGAAGAGCTTCAGGGCGTCCGCGCCCAACTCCATCGCGCGCACCGCCTCGGTGGGTGTGGCCACGCCGGGGAAGACCGGCAGACCGTAGCGGTGGCCGGTGCGGATGACCTCGGGGTCCAGGCTCGGCGAGACGAGGAACCGGGCGCCCGCGTCCACCGCCATCCGGGCCGAGGCGCCATCGAGCACCGTGCCCGCGCCGATCACCGCGTCATCGCCGACCTCCCGGATCAGGGTGGTGACCGCCTCCAGGGCGAAGGGCGTGGTCAGCGAGATCTCCAGGCTGGTGATCCCGGCGGAGAGCAGACTGTCCGCCGTGGCGTGGGCGTGGTCGTAGCTGTCGCTGCGGACGATGGCGAGGACGCGCTGCGCGAGCGCGGCCCGGGTGATCTCCCAGCGGTACACGGCGGTCGCCGCCTTCCTCTCCCAGGTGCTGCTGGCGATGCCGCCCCGGATTGCCTCCGGGATATGCGGCGGTTTCGGTGTGCGGTGGACGATACGCGGTGCTGTGCTGCGCTTGGTGGATCGGTATCTGGGTTGTCCGTCTTACCGGTGCTGCTCTGTGTTGTTGTGATGTGCGCGGCCTCCGGGCCCTGCGGGCGGGCCGTGGTGCCGCGGCCGGTTCAGCGATACACCGCGTCCCCGCCCTTGGACAGCTCGGCGAGCGCCCGGTCCCGCGCGGCGGCGGTGGGCAGCCCGTCCGTATCGGTGGCGGCCTGCACGACCAGGGCGGCCACGCACGCCGCCTCGGCGAGCGCCTGGTCCTCGTGCAGCCCGCGCAGCCGCGCCGACAGATAGCCGGCCGCGAAGCCGTCACCGGCGCCGATCGGGTCGACGACCGGCACCGCGTGCGGCGACTGGTCCCAGCCGCCGTCCGCGGTGAGGACGGTCGAGGAGTGGTCGGTGCGCTTGATCACGACCTCGTCGGCCCCGCCGCGCAGCAGCTCCCGCGCGGCCTCGTCGGCGGGTTGGGCGGTGAGCAGCTCCAACTCCTCCTCCCCCGCGAGGACGATGTCGGCGTCGCGCAGCAACGGGCCCGCCGTCTGGGCCCACTGCGCCGCGCCGCCCAGCTTGTGCCGTACGTTCGGATCGAAGGACACCTTGGCCCCGGCCTCACGAGCCAGCTCCACCAGGCGGCGGCTCGCGGCCGCCGCGGTCGGCGAGAGCATCGGCGTGATCCCGGACAGATGCAGCAGTTGGGCGCCTTCGAGGGCCTCGGGGCGTATCTGCTCGGGCGTCAGCCGGGAGGCGGCCGAGCCCATGCGGTAGTACTGCACATCGATGGCGCGGTACGCATGGCTGTCCCGCATCAGCAGCCCCGTGGGGGCGTGGTCGTCCACGATCGCGTGGGCGACGTCCACACAGTCGGCGCGCAGCTCGCGCAGCACCGCCTCCCCCGCGGGGTCGGCGCCGACCCGGCCGAGCCAGCGCACACCGTGGCCGAGCCGGGCGAGGCCCACGGCCACATTGGATTCGGCCCCCGCGACCGACCTGCGGAAATGCACGGCCCGGTCCAGCGGAACCCCGGGTTCGGCGAGCAGGAGGAGCATCGCCTCCCCGCATGTGACCACTTCCGGACCCTTCGCCACCATGCCTCCCCGCACGTCCGCTGCTACCGAGACGGTATCGGGAAGCAACGACAATGGCCCGCGCGGGGTTCCCGGGGTCTGCGGCCGTTACGTTCCCGGGATCTGCGGCCGATACGGGGCAGTGG
>NZ_JAAAYH010000291.1:0-11822 GCF_018035285.1 Streptomyces sp. MK37H
CGGCCTGGGCGTTCGTCCTCCCCTCCGTCCTGGTCATCCTGGGCCTGAGCGTCGTCCCCGTCCTGTGGTCCCTGCTGCTGTCGTTCCAGTACAGCGATCTCCTCACCCCGAGCGTCTGGGTGGGCTGGGACAACTACCGCCGGCTGGCCGACGATCCGCAGTTCGCCCAGGCCGTGCGCAACACCCTGGAGTACACGGCGCTGTACGTACCGCTGAGCATCGGTCTGGGGCTGGTGCTCGCCCTGGTCCTCAACCGCCGGATCAGGTTCGCCGGTCTGTACCGCACGCTGCTCTTCGTGCCGTTCGTGGTCTCGGCCGCCGCCCAGGGCGTGCTGTTCTCCTTCATCCTCGACCCGGAGTTCGGCGCGGCCAACTCGCTGCTGCACCACCTCGGAGTCTCCCCGCAGGGCTTCCTGTCCGATCCGGGCCAGGCGCTGCCGGCCCTGGTGGGCATCTCACTGTGGAGCGGCACCGGCTTCTGCGTCGTGATCTACCTGGCGGCCCTCCAGGACGTGCCCCGCGAACTCACCGAGGCCGCCACCCTGGACGGCGCGGAACGCCGTCATGTGCTGCGCCATGTCACCCTGCCCACCATCGCGCCGGTCAGCGTGTTCCTGCTGCTCTGGCAGACGATCAGCGCCCTGCAGGTCTTCGACCTGGTGTACGTGACGACGAAGGGCGGTCCGCTCGGATCCACCACGGTGATCGTCTACTTCGTCTGGGAGCAGGCGTTCCGCAACTTCACCGCCGGTTACGGGGCCGCGGCGGCCTACGTCCTCGGCGTCGCCCTGCTGGTGGCCGCCACCGTGCTGCGGCTGGTCCGGCGCCGCGGCGACCGCCGCATCGAGGGAGCCACGTCATGACGGACCTGTCCCCACGGCGGCGGCCGCGGCTGCCGTTCAGCCCGTGGCATCTGCTGCTCGCGCCACTGGCGCTGCTCTTCGCCGTACCGCTGATCTGGCTGGGGCTCAGCTCGGTGATGAGCGACGCGGAGATCAACCGCTTCCCGCCCGCGCTCTGGCCCTCCGGGATCCACCTGGGCGGCTACCGCTACGTCCTCGGCAACGCGATGTTCCCGCGCTGGTTCGCCAACTCCCTCATCGTCTCGGCCGTCGCGGTCGTGTCCAATCTGCTGCTGGGGACGCTGGGCGGATACGCCTTCGCCCGGATGCGGTTCGGCGGGTCCCGGGTGCTGCTGGTGCTGATGCTGGCCACCATGGCCATCCCGTTCCAGCTGACGATGATCCCGACCTTCCTGGTGATGCGGAAGCTGGGGCTCGTCGACACCCTGGGCGCGCTGATCGTGCCGTCGCTGGTGACGCCGTTCGCGGTATTCCTGCTGCGGCAGTTCTTCCTCTCCCTGCCCAGGGAGTTGGAGGAGGCCGCCTGGATCGACGGGTGTTCGCGGCTGCGGGTGCTGTTCCAGATCGTCGTCCCGCTGTCCCGCCCGGCGCTGAGCACGGTCGCCGTCCTGACCTTCCTCACCACCTGGAACGACCTGTCGTGGCCGCTCATCGCGCTGAACCACGACGCCAACTACACCCTCCAGCTGGGCCTGACCACCTTCCGGGGGCAGCACCACACCCAGTGGTCGGCCGTGATGGCGGGGAACGTCATCACCGTCCTGCCGGTGCTGCTCGCCTTCCTCGCCGCCCAGAAGACCTTCGTCCGGTCGATCACCTCCACCGGCCTCAAGGGCTGACCGGCACCGCCCAGCCTCTCCCTCACCCTTCAGGAACCCGTATGCCACCCACCTTCGACCTGCTCGTCATCGGGGACGCCAACCCGGACGTCATCGTCGGACCGCTCGCTACCCCTCTGGCCTTCGGCCAGCGCGAACAGCTCGTCGACAGCGGCGCGCTCACCCTCGGCGGATCCGCCGCGATCACCGCGTGCGGCGCCGCCCGGCTGGGGCTGCGCGTGGCCTTCGCCGGACGCGTCGGGGACGACGGCGCCGGACACTACATGCGCGACCGGCTCACGGCGCACGGCGTCGACGTCAGCGGGCTGCACCTGGACGCCGGCCTGCCGACACCGCTCACGGTCATCGTGACGCGCGGGGACGACCGGGCCATCCTCACCGCGCCGGGCACACTCGCCGCCACCTCGGGCCGCGACATCGCCCCACACCTGCTGACCTCGGCCCGGCACCTCCATGCCGCGTCCTACTTCCTCATGCCGGGCCTCGCCGCCGATCTGCCGGACCTCTTCGACACTGCCCGTGCGGCGGGCGCCACCACCTCGCTGGACACCAACGACGACCCCGCGGGCCGATGGGACCGCGCCGCGCTGGCGCCCGTCCTCGCCCGGACCGACCTCCTGCTGCCCAACGCGGCCGAGGCCCACCGGCTGGCCGGCACCGACGGCACATCCGTCGCGGTGGCCGCCGAACTCCTCGCGCGGCAGGTCCCGCTGGTGGCCGTCAAGAACGGGGCGGACGGCGCCCTCTGCCACGACGGCCGGACCCTGCTCACCACCGCCGGGATCCGTGTCACACCCCAGGACGCCGTCGGCGCGGGCGACAGCTTCAACGCGGGGTTCCTCGCCGGACGGCTCACGGGCCGGCCCATCGCCGAGGCACTCGACCTCGCCGCCGCCTGCGGTGCGCTGTCCACCCGCGCCGCGGGCGGCACCACCGCCCAGCCCACCTGGGACGAAGCCCTCACCCACCTCACCGCCAACGGAGACATCCCGTCATGATCAACCCCAAGATCGTGCTGATCGGCGCGGGAAGCGTCGTCTTCACCCAGGGCCTGCTGGCGGATCTCTTCGCCTTCCCGGAGCTGAAGACCGCGCGGATCGCCCTGCACGACATCGACCCGGGACGCCTGGCCACCGCCGAGGCCGCCGCGCGCTACATCGCCGAGCGGCGGGACGCCGCCGCGCACATCACCGCGAACGTCGACCGGCGCGAGGCCCTCGACGGCGCCGACTTCGTCATCAACCTCGTCCAGATCGGCATGCGGGAGGCCACCCGGATCGACTTCGAGATCCCCGCGCGCCACGGTGTGCGGCAGACCATCGGCGACACCCTCGGCGTCGGCGGCATCTTCCGCGCCCTGCGCACCTTCCCGTTCCTCAAGGCGCTGGGCGAGGACATCGCCGCCGTATGCCCCGGGGCATGGCTGCTCAACTACACCAACCCGATGGCCATGAACGTGCAGTACCTCGTGGCGGCCACCGGGCTGACCCGGGTGGTCGGCCTGTGCCACTCGGTGCACTGGACCATCCACGACCTGTGCGACCTGCTGAAGGTCCCCTTCAGCGAGGTCACCTACCGCGCCGCCGGGGTCAACCACCAGGCGTGGGTGCTCCGTCTGGAGCACGACGGCACCGATCTCTACCCCCGGCTGGACGCGGTGATCGCCGAGAACGAGCAGCTGCGGCGGCGGGTCCGCGTCGACATGTACCGGCGGCTCGGCTACTACCCGACCGAGACCAGCGAGCACTCCTCCGAGTATGTGCCCTGGTATCTGCACCACGACAGCGAGATCGAGCGGCTGCGGCTGCCCATCGGCGCGTACCTCGGCATCGTGGACGAGAACGTCGCCGCGTACGAAGGGACCCGCGACGCCCTCGCGGCCGGCGCCCACATCGACGTCGAGGGGACCATGGAGTACGCCCCGCAGATCATCCACTCCATGGTGACCGGCACCCCCAGGACCGTCTACGGCAATGTGCCCAACCACGGGCTCATCGAGAACCTTCCGGCCCACGGCGTGGTCGAAGTGCCCTGTCTGGTCGACCGGTCCGGTGTCCAGCCGACCCGCGCCGGTGCGCTGCCCCCGCAGCTCGCCGGGCTCAACCGCACCTACCTCAGCATGAACGACCTGGTGGTGCGCGCCGCCCTGGAGAACGAGCCACGCCACATCCGGCACGCGGCCATGACCGACCCGGCGACCGCCGCCGCCCTGCGCGTCGAGCAGATCTGGGCGCTGTGCGACGAGATGGTGCGCGCACACGGCGAGCGGCTGCAACCGGCGCTGCGCGCGACCCTCGCCATCTGACAATACGAAGAATAGTGTGCCAAGCGGCCGGCCATACGGGGTCCGGCCGGGCGCCTGGGCGGGACTACGCGGTTACGCGGATCCGCGTAGCCGCCCGGTCGCGGGTCGGCTCTTCGCGGTACCGTCGGTCGCCTCGCGGAGCACGTCCCGCACCTGGCCGCGCAGCCATGCGTGGGCGGGGTCGCTGTCGTGCCGGTGATGCCAGGTGAGGACCACCTGGGTCGGCGGCAGCTCCAGCGGGAGCCGCCGGGTGACGAGGCCGAGCCTCGCCGAGGCGGGTCGGCAGACCCGCTCGGCGACGACGGCCACGGCGTCCGAACGGGACACCACGTCCAGCGCCGCGGCGCTCGTCGGCAGGGACGCGATCACCCGCCGCCGCAGCCCGCGTTCGGCGAGGGCGTCGTCGATGGCGTTGTGCAGCCGGCCCCGGCGGGACACGGTCACGAAGGTCATGCGGACGAGCTTGTCGAGGCCGACCCGGCCCTTGGCGAGCGGATGCCCCCGTCGTAGCGCCAGGACCAACCGGTCGGCGCCGGCCACCTCGGAGGAGAGCTCCGGGCGGCCCGGCTCGTCCGCGCCGATCTCCAGATCGACCTGGCCCCGGGCGAGGTCGGGCTGGTCGGCGGCGGACTCGGCCAGCAGGCTCAGCTGGACGTTCGGGGCGGTGGCGCCGACCCTGGCGATCAGCGGGGCGGCGAGGGCCGCCAGCAGCGCGTCATGTCCCCGCACGGTGAAGTGCCGGTTCAGGCCGGCCAGGTCGAGTCGGCGTACCGGAGTGAGCACGGCGGTGGCCCGCCGGACCAGGTCGCGGGTCTCCTCGCGCAGTTCGAGGGCGCGCGGGGTCGGGACCATGGTGCGGCCGGTGCGCACGAGGATGTCGTCGCCGGTCGCGCGACGGATCCGGGCCAGTGTCCGGCTCATCGCCGGTGGCGAGAGGTTCAGCCGGTCCGCCGCGGCGGTCACGCTGTTCTCCTCCAGCAGGGCGTCGAGCGCCACGAGCAAGTTGAGATCCACGTGCGCCACGGTAAGGCAAGCCCCGGCGGGATTGCGCCGAGCGTCATGTCTCACCCGACCTCGCGGCGTGTGCGGCCCCCGCCGCCGGGCGGGGGCCGCGGATGTGCCGGGTGTCAGCGGGTGTACACCTCGGCGCGGTCCACGCTCACGAACGAGGCGCCCGACTGGGCGTTGTGCTCGCCGGTCACCCGGATGCGCAGGGTGTGCCGGCCGGAGGGGAGCCGGGGACTGAGGTACTGCAGCGTCTCGCCGGTGCGGATCGCGCCGTAGAAGTCCACGCGTTGCTCGGGGCCGCCGTCGATGCTGAGGGCGGCGATGCCGTTGCCGGTGTCGCGGACCGAGAGCAGGGCGATCCGGGTGCCGGTGAAGGAGAACGTGGCGGTGTTGCCCGCCCGGTCGCTCCAGTGGTCGTCGCTCCAGAAGCACTGGGTGGCGCAGCCGGTTCCCGAGTTCCAGGTGCCGGTGTACGAGACGCTTCCGTCGCCGCTGGACCGGCCGTCGTCATTGATCCAGTACGTGCCCGCTCCCGGGTCGCCGGACGGCAGGTCCTGGGTGGCGCCCATGGCGAGCGGGCGGCCCAGGTTCGGGCTGCCGTCGGCGTTCCAGGTGATCTTCTGGGCGCGGGTGGTGCGGTTGGTGTAGGTGTTCACGGACGTGGTCTTGGCGTGGTAGACGATCCAGTCCTCCGTGCCGTCGGGCGAGCGGAAGAACGCGTGGTGGCCGGGCCCGTAGACGCCGTGGTCGTCGGCGCGGGAGAACACCGCACCGGAGTGCTGGGTCCAGTCGCCGGGCACGAGCGGGTCGGCGGTGGACGGCAGGGACATCATCCAGACCTGGTAGTCCGGCTTGCCGGTGTCGCAGGTGGAGTACGTCATCCAGGTGCGGCCGTTGCGGTAGAGGAACTCGGGGCCCTCGCGCACCTCCGGGCAGCCTCCGGCCGCGTTGATGGCGACCGCGTCGCCAGAGACGGTGTACGGGTTGGACATCGGGGCGATGTTGAGGCCGTTGTGCTGGTACTGGTTGATGCCGGAGTAGGCGAGGTAGAGGCGCCCGTTGTGTTCGAGGATGCCGGGGTCGATCGCGAAGTCGGCGGCGTGGTTGGGCGGCGTGAGCCGGGACTTGAAGTGGTACGGACCCGCCGGGTCGTCGCGGTCGGACTCCAGCACATAGAGCCGGTGGTGGTCGTCGGTCCCGTCGTCGGCGGTGTAGTAGAGGTACCAGCGGTTGCCGAAGCGGTAGAACTCCGGTGCCCAGATGTGCTGGTTGCGGGAGCCGTCGGTGTCCGTCCACACGGTGACGGGGTCGGCGTCGAGCAGGGTGCCCAGGGAGGTGGAGCGCCACATCCGGATGCTGTCGCCCTGCGTGGTGGTCAGGTAGTAGGTGCCGTTCCAGGTGGTCACAAACGGGTCGGGGCCGGTGTTGAGGGGGTTGCGGAAGGTGCCCGCGGCGGCGGCGTGCGGGGCCGCCGTGGCGGCCGGTGGGGCGGAGATCAGGCCCCACAGGATGGCGAGCAGAGCGGTGAGCAGCGCCGCGTGGCGGCGGGCGGTGCGAGGGCTCATGGGCGCTTCCTTGCGTCGATGCGGGTACGGCTCGTGGGGGTCGAGGCGGCGGTCCGCTGGTTTGCGGGGAGACGTCACAGGCCGTCCTCGGCGGGGAGACGTCACAGGCCGTCCTCGGCGGGGAGCGTCACAGGCCGTCCGCGGCGGGGGGTGTCACAGGCCGTCCGCGGCCGTCAGCGCGCCAAGGGCACTGGCCTGGGTGCGCCAGTCCACCTGGTTGGGGGTGGTGCCCGCCCAGCGCTGGCCGAGCCGGTTGAGGGGGTCGCGGTCGGTGGCCCAGATCGAGTCGGCCTGCTTCTTGATGTACGTCCGGTAGGTGGCGGATCCGGTGGCGTCCGCCAGGTCGGCGAAGTGGCGCATGAAGACGCCCTTGAACTGCTTCTGGTTGTCGTCGCAGGCGTTGCCGCCGGTGTCGCAGGACTCGGTCAGCACGCCGTCGCGGGTCAGCGCCGCCGAGGTGGTCGCGGCATCGGCCAGGCGACGGGCGGTGTCCAGGTACCGGTCGTTGCCGGTGGACCGCCACAGTTGGGTGAAGGCGCCGATGGCGAGGCCCTGGTTGTAGCTCCACACGGTCTGGGAGTTGTTGCGGCAGTCGGCGGTCAGCCCGTCGTTGACCAGGCCCGCGCTGTTGATCAGCCCGCTGTTGAGGTACCAGGTCGCCGCCGTGGCCGCCCGGTCGCCCCACACGGTGTCGCCGGAGATCCGCCGGTGCAGTGACGTGGTCAGCCACAGGTACAGCCCGTTGGTCACGGCGTTCTTGTAGGTGCGCTCCCGGTCCCACCACACACCGCCGCCACAGGTGCCGGTGTCCCAGTACTGGTGGACGTAGGTGGCGATGGTGACCGCCTCGTCCAGGTAGCGCCGCTCATGGGTGTGGTCGTACGCGGTCAGCCAGGCCACGCCCCACCAGGCCGCGTCGTCGATGGCGCGGCTGATGAAGTGGCCCTCCACCGCGTCGGAGCTGCGCTCGCCCGGGGCGAAGGTGCCGCGGTTCTGCTCGAAGGTGCGGGCGATGACCCAGTCGTAGTCGTGCCGCCCGGTGCGCTCGGAGAAGTCGATGAGCGAGGTGACGGCGACGGCCGAGTTCCACCAACTGCTGCGCCACCAGCCCTCGTACGTGTGGTACGACGCCATCAGCGCGTCCGCCGCGGCGCGCGCCCGGCTGGGCGCGGGTCTGACCCAGGCCGTGCAACTGCCCTCCTGGTGGCTCGCCTCACGGCCGCACGCCCGGACCGCCCCGCCGAACATCAGCCCGCGCGGATCCCGGGTGGCGAACATGGCCGTCCGCGTCGAGGTCTCGCCCGACGCCACGCTCGTACGGCCGAGGGAGGAGCCCTCGGGCCAGGTGGCGCCGGTGTCCCAGGAGCGGTCGAGCCAGATCTCGTCGCCCGTGCCACCGCTTTCGATGACGCCCCACGCCATCCCGTTCTTCTGGTCGACATGGAGGCTGATGGTGCGCCCGAACAGGGTGGTGGAGGGCACCGGGCGGTCGTCGCCCGCCGCGGTGGCGGGGTCGGCGCCGTCGCAGAGCGTGCCGTCGCACACCTTCGGGTAGACCCAGTCGGTGCAGGTGACACCGGCGGCGTCAGCGCAGGCGCGGATCCAGCCGCGCCGGTGCCCCACCGGGTCGGTGAGGTTGTACATCAGGGTGCGGGTGCCGGTCCAGGTGCCCGGAACGCTCGCCTTGCCGAGCAGACCCTCCCAGGTGGCGCCCCGGTCCCAGGACCGGTCGAGCCAGACCGCATCGCCCGTCACACCGTTGTCGATGCTGGCCCAGGCCATGGAGTCGGGGTCGGAGACGTGCAACTTCAGAGTCCGGCCGTTGAGGTTCACTTCCGGCACGGGGAAGGTCTCGCGCTGCGCCTTCGAGGGGTCGAGGGTGTCGCACGCCAGCGCGCAGACCGGGGTCGCGGCACGGGACGGCGTGGGGAGGGCGACCAGACCGGCCAGGGCGATGGCCAGGGTCAGGAGCCCGTGGAGGACACGGTGGAGCCGCGCTGACATGACGTACCCGCCTTTCCGTGGGGGCCGTGCGCATGAGCGTGGGGAGGGGGAGGAGAGACGGGCGGCCGCCCGCGCGGGGCGGCCGCCGGAGAGTGCGGGCCCGTTCGCCCTAGGGAGCCCAGGGCGGTTCGATCGCCCAGGTGGTGTCCTCGGTGAAGCTGGCCGGGTTGTCCCAGGCGTGGGTTCCGCCGGACTGGGCCAGCCACAGCTCGGCGTTGCTGTGCCGCAGATACTGCCCGGGGAAGTTGGCGGCCGACATCCGGATGCCCCCGCTGCCCTGGGTCGGGCACCAGGTGGCGTCCTCCTTGTACACGGTGGAGCCGTCGCCCGCCTCGCGCCGGACGCGGAAGTCGCGGTGGCGCAGATATTCACCGGGGTAGTTGCGGGACTCGAAGGAGTAGCAGAGCTTGTTCGCAAGACCCTGCCGCACCGTCCAGGTGGCGTCCCGCTTCAGCAGGTCGGCGCTGGCCGCGTTCACCACCTCGGTGAAGCCCAGCCCGTCGTAGTGGCGGATGTAGCGGTCGGTGTAGCCGGGTGTGGTGACCCGGATCGACACGTTCTGCCCGACGGGCAGTTTCACCGTGGCGCCGGCCGACCGGGATGCCGCGATGAGGGCCTGGTTGGCGGCCCGGACCCGGGCCTGGTCGACCTTGACCACCTGCCGGTCGTAGGACATCAGCCCGTTGGCCTCGTTCTCGACATCCGTGATCTGGGTGTAGACGGAGGCCGACAGGCCGCCCGCGGGCATACCGCTCTCCCGGATCCCGTCGAGCAGGCCGACGAGCCGGTTGTTGAGCGCGGGGATGCTCGGCTGGTCCTCGTAGCTGAACCCGCCGCCCGGATACCACTCATGGTCGGGCACGCGGTAGCCGAGGCCGCCGTACTCCCCGAGCACCGAGGCGCGCACCGACTCCGCCGGGGTGTTGCCGGGCCCGACGTAGTTGTGGTTGTCGATGACATCGCCGTTGCCGCCGTCCTTGGCGGCGCAGCAGTTGACGCCGCTCATGTTGTCCACGAGGCGCGAGGGGTCGTACGCCTTGACCATGTCGGCGATGCGGGCCTGGTCGTACTGGCCCCAGCCCTCGTTCTGGTCCACCCACTGGATGAGCGCGGGCGAGCTGCGGTGCTGGTCGATGATGGCGCGGTACTCGCTCTCCCACTGGGCGCGGGCCGCGGTGTCCGGGGTCTTGCCGCTGTCCATCGAGGGCATGTCCTGCCACACCAGCAGCCCGAGCCGGTCCGCCCAGTAGAACCACCGCTGCGGCTCGACCTTGATGTGCTTGCGGACCATGTTGAAGCCCAGGTCCTTGTGTTTCTGCAGGTCGTACTTGAGGGCCTCGTCGGTGGGCGCGGTGTAGATGCCGTCCGGCCAGTAGCCCTGGTCCAGGGTGCCGGTCTGGAAGACGAACTTGCCGTTGAGCACCGGCCGCCGGACCCCGCCCACGTCCTTCACCGCGATCGACCGCATGCCGGTGTAGCTGCCGACCTTGTCGGCTCCGGTGGCGCCCGTCAGCTCGGCCGTGACGTCGTACAGGAACGGGTCCTCCGGCGTCCACAGATGGGCGTTCGGCACCGGCACGGAGACCTCGCTGCCCACGGTGCCGGTGGCGCTGCCGATCGTCGTACCGCCGCTGGAGACCGTGACCTTGACGCCCGCGCCGTCCGCTCCTCCGGCGCCGCGCACCGTGACCCGCAGGGTGTTGTCCTCCAGACGCGGGACCATGTCCAGGCGGGTGATGTGCGCGGGGGCGGTGGGCTCCAGCCAGACGGTCTGCCAGATCCCCGACGAGGCGGTGTAGACGATGCTCCGGCCGGGGTGCGGGGTGACGTCCTGGATGCGCTGCTTGCCGATGGCCTGACCGCCGGTCTCCGTGGGGTCGTACACGGAGATGACGATGGTGTTGGTGCCGCCGTTCAGCAGGGGCGTGATGTCGTAGGAGAAGGCGTCGTAGCCGCCGCGGTGGGCGTCGCCGGCCTGCTTGCCGTTGACCCAGACCGTGGTCTCCCAGTCGGACGCGCCGAAGTTGAGCTGGACGCGGCGGCCGTTCCAGCCGGAGGGGACCGTGAAGGTGCGCTTGTACCAGAGCTTGTCATTCTGGGTGATCTTGCGCTGGACGCCGGAGAGCGCGGACTCGGGCGCGAACGGCACCCGGATCTGCTCGCCGAACGTGGCCGGCTGTCCGGCGTCGCGGGAGGTGACCGCGAAGTCCCAAATCCCGTTGAGGGGGGACCAGTCGGGCCGGGTGAGCTGCGGGCGCGGATACTCCGGCAGGGGGTTGTCGACCGGGACCTGGTTCGTCCACGGGGTCGTCATCGGGGAGGGTTTGGGCTCCCAGGACTGGGCGGCGTGGGAGGGGCCAGCGCCGGAGACGAGCAGACCGGTGGCGGCCAGCGCGGGGACCACGACGGCGGCCACGCGCCGCCGCCAGGTCCGTCTAGGACGGGTCCGTCTTGGACGGAGGGAGGGGAAGCGATGGAACAAGTGTCTCAGCACGCTGCTGCTCCATGGTCCGGTTGGCGCCGCCGCCCGGAGGACGGCGGAACTCTTCCACAGGGAACACTTGCTGCACGCATTACCAGAGCACTCACTCCAGTGTTTGTCCATACCTTGGGACAACGTTGTCGGCGAGGCAGGGTCGCGGGCGGAGCAGCAGCGCGCGGGCGGGGTCCTAGATCGCTTGGGGCGGCCCGGAGCCGTCCCCCGGTGACCAGCGGGGCCGGATGCCCGCGATATGACAGGTCATGAAGTACAGCGGAATCGGCGGCGTGTACGGCGAGTCGTCCTGGGGGTGATGGATCAGGCGGGGGAGGCGGGAACGCCCGGAGTACTCGCCGCTCAGGTCGGTCATCCGCGCCCCGACCGCGTAGCTGGTGAACGGCGGCCAGGCGACGTCGATGTTCGACCCCGACGGCACGATCCACCACCACCGCTGATCGTCGGCGAAGACACAGCCGATGCGGGGCAGACACTTCATGACCCGCCTGCCGATGTCCGTGGGCATCCCCACCGCGTCGTATCCCAGCCTGGCGGGCAGTCCGTCGGGGAGCCGCAGGCGGCCGCGGTGGCCTCGCCAGAGGCGTGCCGCGCCGAGTGCTGGGGCCTCAGGCATCTCACGTGCCTCAGGTGCCTCGGGGGCAACAAACTGTCGGTCCATGAGTCAGTGACACTCTTCCGTGCGCGACGGCAGCTCGGCCCATACGATCCGCCCCGGCCCGTGCGGGGCGTCCCTGACGCCCC
>NZ_JAAAYH010000292.1:0-11701 GCF_018035285.1 Streptomyces sp. MK37H
CTGGGGTTTGGTGCGCTCGGCGCAGGCTGAGCATCCGGATCGGTTCGTCCTGGTGGACGTGGACGACGTCCCGGTGTCGGCCGGTGCGCTGCAGGCGGTGCTGTCGTGTGCGGAACCTCAGGTGGCCGTCCGTTCCGGGAAGGCCCTGGCGCCTCGGCTGTCGCGTGCCGTTGCTCCTGCGGCTTCCGCTGAGGGAGCTGGGGCGGGCTTTGCGTGGGATCCCGAGGGCACGGTGCTGGTGACCGGTGCTACCGGCACGCTGGGGCGTTTGCTGGCGCGGCATTTGGTGGCCGAGCGGGGGGTGCGGCATCTGGTGTTGCTCTCTCGGCGGGGCCGGGAGGCCACTGGCGCCGTGGAGTTGGAGGCCGAGCTGGCGGGGCTGGGCGCGTCGGTGACGGTGGCGGCCTGCGATGTCGCCGATCGTGAGGCGCTGGCCGGGGTGTTGGCGCGTATTCCGGTCGATCGTCCGTTGCGTGGTGTGGTGCATGCGGCCGGTGTGCTGGATGACGGTGTGGTGGAGTCGTTGACGCCGGAGCGTCTCGATGTGGTGTTGCGGCCGAAGGTCGATGCCGCGGTGTATCTGGATGAGTTGACCCGGAATCTGGATCTGTCGGCGTTTGTGATGTTCTCGTCGGCCGCCGCGACTTTCGGTGCGGCGGGGCAGGGGAACTACGCGGCGGCGAATATGTTCCTGGATGCGCTGGCGGCGCGCCGTCGGGCGCGCGGGCTTGCGGGGGTGTCGTTGGCCTGGGGTTTCTGGGCCGAACGCAGTGATATGACCGGCCACCTCGCCGACGCCGACGTCGCCCGGATGGAGCGCGGCGGCGTCATCCCGCTGTCGTCGGACGAGGGTCTTGCGCTCCTCGACGCGGCGAGCGCCATGGACCACTCGCTGCTGGTTCCCGTGCGGATCGCCCCGGCAGCGCTCCGTGGTGGGGCCGGAGCCGTACCGCCGTTGCTTCGCCGGCTGGTGCGTACCCCCTCGCGGAGGGCCCTTGCGGACGCCGCGCCGGGCATGGACACAGCCCTGCACGGTGACCTCGTCCGGCTCGCGGGGCTTTCCGAGGCCGAGCAGGAGCAGACGCTGCTGGATCTCGTGCGTGGCGGGGTCGGCGCGGTGCTTGGCTACTCCGACGTGGAGCAGGTCGAGCCGGAGCGTGCGTTCAAGGAGCTCGGGTTCGACTCGCTGACGGCCGTCGAACTGCGCAACCGGCTGAACGCGGTCACCGGGCTGCGCCTGCCCGCCACCCTCGTCTTCGACTACCCCTCGCCCCTGGCGCTCGCCCGCTACCTCCGTGATGAGCTGCTCGGCAGGAGCGGCGAGGTGGTTGCCGACTCAGGACGTCGTGTGTCGGTGGCCGCCTCCCCGGACGAGCCGATCGCCATCGTGGGCATGAGCTGCCGCTTCCCCGGTGGGGTGACGTCCCCCGAGGATCTGTGGCGGCTTCTGGCCCGCGGCGGAGACGCCATCGCCGCCTTTCCGGACGACCGCGGCTGGGACCTGGAGGGTCTGTATCACCCGGATCCCGATCACCGGGGCACGGCGTATGCGCGTGAAGGTGGTTTCCTGTACGACGCGGGTGACTTCGATCCGGAGTTCTTCGGGATTTCGCCGCGTGAGGCGCTGGCGATGGATCCGCAGCAGCGGTTGTTGCTGGAAACGTCGTGGGAGGCGCTGGAGCGGGCCGGTATCGACCCGGCGTCGGTGCGCGGCAGCCAGACCGGCGTGTTCGCCGGAGTCATGCACCACGACTACGGCTCGGCCACGGTGCCGGAAGGAGTCGAGGGCTACATCGGCAACGGCACGGCCGGCAGCATCGCCTCGGGCCGCGTCTCCTACACCTTCGGGTTCGAAGGGCCCGCCGTGACGGTGGACACCGCCTGCTCATCGTCGCTGGTGGCGCTGCATCTCGCGGCCCAGTCGCTGCGCCAGGGGGAGTGTTCGCTCGCGCTCGCCGGTGGCGTGACGGTGATGTCGACCCCGGCCCTGTTCGTGGAGTTCAGCCGTCAGCGAGGGCTGTCGGCCGACGGTCGTTGCAAGGCGTTCGCGGGAGCGGCGGACGGTACGGGGTTCTCCGAGGGCGTCGGCGTGCTGCTCCTGGAACGGCTCTCGGACGCACGGCGCAATGGCCACCGGGTGCTTGCCGTCGTCCGCGGGTCCGCCGTCAATCAGGACGGCGCCTCGAACGGACTGACGGCCCCCAACGGCCCGTCGCAGCAGCGGGTCATCCGGGCCGCGCTGGCGAGTGCCGGGCTGTCGGCCGCCGAGGTGGACGCGGTCGAGGCACACGGTACGGGCACCACACTCGGCGATCCCATCGAGGCACAGGCGCTGCTGTCGACCTACGGGCGCGAGCGGGGCACCGAGGAGCGGCCGCTGTGGCTCGGCTCGATCAAGTCGAACATCGGTCATACGCAGGCGGCTGCCGGTGTGGCCGGTGTGATGAAGATGGTCCTGGCGATGCGGCACGGCGTACTGCCGAAGACGTTGCACGTCGACGAGCCTTCGCCGCATGTGGACTGGTCCGAGGGTGCGGTGCGGTTGCTCACGGACACGACGGAGTGGCTGGGGACGGGTCGCCCGAGGCGTGCGGGTGTCTCCTCCTTCGGTGCCAGCGGGACCAATGCGCATGTGATCGTGGAGCAGGCCCCGGAGGAACGGCGTGTCGCCGAGTCGGTGAGCGACGGATCCGCAGGGTCGGCGCCGGTGCCGTTGGTGGTGTCGGCGAAGTCCGAGGATGCGTTGCGGGCGCAGGCGGAGCGGTTGCTGTCGGCGGTGCGTGGAGAGCTGGACGCCGAGGCATCGGTCGCGGATGTGGCCTCGTCGCTGGTGACCACGCGCTCGGTGTTCGAGCACCGGGCGGTGGTGCTGGCCGGTGACCGTCAGGGCTTCGTGGCCGGGCTGGAAGCGCTGGTGGATGACGTACCGGCGGCCGGTGTGGTGCGGGGTTCGGCGGTGCCGGGGAAGCTGGCGGTGCTGTTCTCGGGTCAGGGCAGCCAGAGGGTCGGGATGGGGCTGGAGCTGTGCGAGGCGTTCCCGGTGTTCGCGGATGCCTTCGATGAGGTGTGTGCGCGGTTCGACGGGATGTTGGAACGTCCGCTGCGGGAGGTGATCAGCGGGGACGCGGAGGGGCTGGACCAGACCGCGTACACCCAGTGTGGGTTGTTTGCGGTGGAGGTGGCGCTGTTCCGGTTGGTGGAGTCGTGGGGTGTGCGGCCGGATTTCGTGGCCGGGCATTCGATCGGTGAGCTGGTGGCCGCGCATGTGGCGGGTGTGGTGTCGCTCAAGGACGCGTGTGCGTTGGTGGCGGCTCGTGGGCGGTTGATGCAGGCGTTGCCGTCGGGTGGGGTCATGGTGTCGGTGCAGGCCGCCGAGGCCGACGTGCTGCGGCTCCTGGCCGGTCGCGAAGCCGAGGTGAGTGTGGCCGCGGTCAACGGTCCGTACTCGACCGTGATCTCCGGGGCGGAAAAAGCGGTGACGGAGGCCGCCGGGCAGTTTGAGGCTCAAGGCATCAAAACCAAGCGGCTGCGTGTCTCCCACGCCTTCCACTCACCCCTGATGGAGCCGATGCTGGCCGAGTTCCGCCAGGTGGCCGAGGGGCTGTCGTACGCGCATCCCCGTATCCCCGTCGTGTCGAACGTGACGGGCCTGGTCGCGGATGCCGAGGCGCTGTGCTCCGCCGAGTACTGGGTGCGCCACGTCCGTGAGACCGTGCGCTTCGCCGACGGCATGGCGGCCCTCGCGGAGGCGGGTGTGACGACCTCCCTGGAGCTGGGGCCGGACGGGGTGCTCTCCGGCATGGGCCAGGAGTGCGCACCGGACGTCGAGTTCGTCTCCGCACTGCGCAGCGGCCGAGGAGAGAGCGCCACGCTCCAGGAGGCATTGGCTCGGATCTTCGTCCGTGGCGTCCCGGTGGACTGGACGGCGTTGCTCGCGCCGATTCCCGTACGCCACGTGGAGCTGCCGACCTACGCCTTCCAGCGGAAGCGGTACTGGCTCGAGGCCGGTGGGGCGGCGGGCAACGTGGCCTCGGCGGGGCTGCGGTCCGAGGAACATCCCCTGCTCGGTGCCGCCGTGAGGCTGCCCGACTCCGACGGATGCCTGTTCACCGGCCGGCTGTCCGCGCGTACGCACGCCTGGTTGGCCGACCACGCCGTGCTGGGCTCGGTGGTGGTGCCGGGGACGGCCTTCGTGGATCTGGCGCTGCATGCCGGTGGCCGTTTCGGATGTGACCAGGTGGACGACCTGGTGCTGGAAGCGCCGCTGGTCCTTCCCGAACGGGGTGCGATCCAGCTCCAGGTGATGGTGGCCGGAGCCGATGACGACGGCCGCCGACCCGTCACCGTCTACTCCCGGCAGGAATCCGCTGATGAGGACGAACCCTGGACGCGCCACGCCACCGGTGTCCTCCTGACCCGGGCCGAGTGGCCGGAGGCGGCGATCTCGGCCGAGCTGAGCGTGTGGCCGCCTGCGGATGCCGAGGCGATCGACATCAGCGGCATGTACGAGCGCTTCGCGCTGGGCGGGCTCGCGTACGGGCCGGCGTTCCAGGGGGTGCGGGCCGCCTGGCGGCGCGAAGGCGAGGCGCTCACCGAGGTGTTCGCCGAGGTGGCACTGGCCGAGGAGCAGTGGTCGGACGCCGCGCGCTTCCGCGTGCACCCAGCGTTGCTCGACGCCGCCCTTCATGTCGCGGGACCCGGTGGTCTGGTGGCCTCGGACGCGGAGCGGGTCCGCTTGCCGTTCGCCTGGAACGGGGTGTCAGCGCCCATCACCGGCGCGACCACGGTCCGCGTACGGCTGGTGGCGGCCGGGGCCGACGGTCTGTCGCTCGCCGTGGCCGATGAGACGGGCCGGTTGATGGCCTCGGTGGCAGAGCTGGTGACGCGCCCGGTCTCCGCCGAGCAGATCGACGCCGCGCGCGGCACCTCCCATGAATCGCTGTACCGGCTGCGGTGGAACGCCATGCCGCTCCCGGCCGACGCGCCGTCCTCCGCCCGCTGTGCGGTGGTCGGGGAGGAGGACAGCGAGCTGGCCGTGGCGCTGCGGTCGGCGGGCTGGCAGGTGCGAACGCACTCTGATCTGGAGGCGCTTGCCCGGTCCGGCGCCGAGGGCGAACCCCTGCCGGAGTGGGTGCTGCTGGCTTCCACGACCGGCACCGGTGGCGACACCCACCAGGGTCCGCGTGGCGTGTCGCATCAGGCGCTGGAGGGGGTGCAAGAGTGGCTGGCCGAGGAGCGGTTCGCCGACTCCCGCCTGGTCATCACCACTCGCGGCGCCGTGGCCACCACCTCCACCGAGGGCGTGGACGACCTGGCAGGGGCGGCGGTATGGGGCCTGGTGCGATCCGCGCAGGCCGAAGACCCCGGCCGAGTGCTCCTCCTCGATGTGGACGAACCCACGGAGCTCGGCTCCGTTCCGCTGGCCGCCGCCCTCACCTCGGGCGAGCCGCAGTTGGCCGTACGCGGAGGGCGCGTACTGCTGGCGAGGCTGGTCCGAGCCGATGGGGAGGCGGAACAGGGCGCTTCGGCGACATGGGACCCCGAGGGCACGGTCCTCATCACCGGGGCCAGCGGCACCCTGGGCGGTCTGCTGGCGCGGCATCTGGTGGCCGACCATGGTGTGCGGCATCTGGTGCTGCTCAGCCGCAGGGGCTCGGCGGCCGAGGGTGCGGCCGAGCTGGCCGATGATCTGGTCTCGGCCGGGGCGTCGGTGACCTGGGCGGCCTGTGATGTGGCCGACCGGGACGCCCTCGGTGCGGTGTTGTCGGACATCCCCGCCGCGCATCCGCTCAAGGGCGTCGTCCATGCCGCCGCCGTGCTGGACGACGGTGTGATCGGGTCGTTGACTCCGGAGCGGCTGGACACCGTGCTGCGACCGAAGGCGGAGGCGGCACTCGCCCTGCATGAGCTGACGGCCGGGCTCGATCTGTCGGCGTTTGTGGTCTTCTCCTCGGTGGCGGGCATGTTCGGGGCCGCCGGACAGGGCAACTATGCCGCCGCCAACGCCGTCCTCGACGCGCTGGTCTCACAGCGCCGGGCGCAGGGCCTCTCCGGCCTGTCGCTGGCCTGGGGCCTATGGGAGGAACGCAGCGGGATGACCGCGGGGCTGGCCGAGGTGGACAGGCGGCGGATGGACCAGGTCGGCATCTCCGCCCTGTCGTCCGCCGAGGGGCTCGCACTGTTCGACGCCGCCTGTGCGGGCGATGGCCCGGTCGTAGCCGCCGCACGGCTGAATACGACGGTCTGGAGGTCTGCGGCGCATGAAGGCATCGCAGAAGTACCGCATGTGATGCGGGAGTTGGTGCGGATGCCCGCTCGCCGGGCGACGGCGGAATCCACCGGAGTGGCCGGAGCGGCCGGGGCGGCGGAGGCGTTGCGGGCACGCCTGGCCGGAGCCTCGTATGCGGAAGGCGAACGCCTGGTGCTGGACACGGTACGGCGCAATGTCGCCGCGGTGCTGGGCCACGGCGGTCCCGAAACCGTGGAACCGGGCCGTGCGTTCAAGGACTTCGGCTTCGATTCATTGACGGCGGTGGAATTGCGCAACCGGCTGGGCACGGTGACCGGACTGCGTCTGACCGCGACGCTGGTCTTCGACCACCCCACCCCGACGGCCCTGGCTCAGCACCTTCACCACGAGCTGACGCGGGACGCCGGGTCCGCCGCCACCTCGGTGCCCGTATCCGTGGGACTCGATCAGCTCGAAGCCGGTCTGTCGGCGATGACCTGGGAGGAGATCGGCCGCACGGATGTGGTGTCACGCCTGCGGGAGCTCTTGGCAAAGTACGGCGACGCACAGGAAGTTCCGAGCAGCAGCGCTGCTCTCGTCGACCAACTCGAATCGGCGACGGATGGCGAACTCTTCAAGATGGTGGACGAGGATCTCGGAATTCTCTGAAGCAATCTGAAGAAATACCCCTCCGCGATCTGCCGACAGCCTTGTGATTGGGAAAGCGCGATGAGCAACGAAGACAAACTCCGGGATTATCTCAAGCGAGTCATTTCCGAACTCCACCAGACGCGTCAGCGCCTCCAGGAAGCGGAGTCCGCGGACCACGAGCCGATCGCGATCGTGGCGATGAGCTGCCGCTACCCGGGCGGGCTGCGTTCGCCCGAGGAGCTGTGGCGGTCGGTGGCCGCCGGCGACGACGCCATCTCGGGCTTCCCTCAGGACCGTGGCTGGGACGTGGAGGGGCTGTACGACCCCGACCCGGGCGCGGTCGGCAAGAGCTATGCGCGCGAGGGCGGATTCCTGCACGGCGCCGGCGACTTCGACCCGGCGTTCTTCGGGATGTCCCCACGCGAGGCGCTCGCGACCGACCCCCAGCAGCGGTTGCTGCTGGAGACGGCCTGGGAGGCGTTCGAGCGGGCCGGTATCGACCCGGAGTCGGTGCGGGGCAGCAAGACCGGTGTCTTCACCGGTGTGATGTACCACGACTACGGAACCGGTCTGACCTCGCTGCCCGCAGGTGTGGAGGGCTATCTGGGCAATGGCACCGCGGGCAGCATCGCCTCCGGCCGGGTGGCCTACACCCTGGGCCTCGAGGGCCCGGCGGTCACCGTCGACACGGCGTGCTCCTCGTCCCTGGTCGCGCTGCACTGGGCCGGTCAGGCCCTTCGGCGTCAGGAGTGCACACTCGCCCTCGCGGGTGGTGTCACGGTGATGTCCACCCCCGGAACCTTCGTGGAGTTCAGCCGTCAGCGGGGTCTGGCGGCTGACGGTCGGTGCAAGCCGTTCGCGGCGGCCGCGGATGGCACGGGCTGGGGCGAGGGTGTGGGCATGCTGCTGCTGGAGCGGCTGTCGGACGCGCGCCGCAACGGCCACCCGGTGCTGGCGGTGGTGCGCGGCTCCGCCATCAATCAGGACGGCGCGAGCAACGGGCTCACCGCGCCGAACGGCCCGTCCCAGCAGCGGGTGATCCGCCAGGCCCTGGCCGACGCCAAACTCTCCGCCAAGCAGGTGGACGCCGTCGAGGCGCATGGCACGGGCACCACGCTGGGCGACCCGATCGAGGCGCAGGCGCTGCTGGCCACATACGGGCAGGAGCGGCCGGAGGAGCGGCCGCTGTGGCTCGGCTCCATCAAGTCGAACATCGGCCATACGCAGGCGGCGGCGGGCGTGGCCGGCGTCATCAAGATGGTGCAGGCGATGCGGCACGGGCTGCTGCCGCAGACCCTGCATGTCGACGAGCCATCGCCCCATGTGGACTGGTCGACGGGCGGCGTGAGGCTGCTCACCGAGGCCACGCCGTGGCCGGAGGGGGACGAGCCCCGTCGGGCGGGTGTCTCGTCCTTCGGGATCAGCGGCACCAATGCACACATCATCCTGGAGCAGGAGCCTCCGGCCGACCCGGAGGGCGAAGCGCCGGAGGAGACAGGGCAACTGCCTTCCGGCATCGTGCCGTGGCTGGTCTCGGGGAGGTCCGAGAGCGCGCTGAGTGCTCAGGCCGCAGGGCTGCTCGCCCACCTTGGTGCTCGGGCGGAGGCAACCGTCACCGATATTGGGTTCTCTCTGGCGACGACGCGTAGTGCGTTCGAGCACCGTGCGGTGGTGTTGGGGTCCGACCGTGCGGCTTTGACCGAGGGCTTGGGTGCGGTGGTTGAGGGTGACGGTGCTCCGGGGCTGGTGCGGGGTGTGGTTGCGGGTGGTGATGGTCGTGCGGTGTTGGTGTTTCCGGGTCAGGGGTCGCAGTGGGTGGGGATGGCGGCGGGGTTGTTGGAGTCGTCTCCGGTGTTCGCGGAGCGGGTGGGTGAGTGTGCGGTGGCGTTGGCGCCGTTTGTGGACTGGTCGTTGGTGGATGTGCTCGGGGATGCGGTGGCGTTGGAGCGGGTGGATGTGGTGCAGCCGGTGTTGTGGGCGGTGATGGTGTCGCTGGCTGAGGTGTGGCGTTCGTTTGGGGTGGAGCCTGCGGCGGTCATCGGTCATTCGCAGGGTGAGATTGCGGCGGCGTGTGTGGCGGGTGCGTTGTCGTTGGAGGATGCGGCGCGGGTGGTGGCGTTGCGGAGCAGGGCGTTGCGTGCGTTGTCGGGGCTGGGTGGGATGGTGTCGGTGTCGTTGCCGGTGGAGGAGGTGCGGGAGCGGCTTGGGGCGTGGGGTGAGCGGTTGTCGGTGGCGGCGGTGAACGGCCCGTCGGCGGTCGTGGTGTCCGGTGATGTGGATGCGTTGGAGGAGTTTCTGGCCGCGTGTGAGGCGGAGGAGATCCGTGCGCGGCGTGTGCCGGTGGATTACGCCTCGCATTGCGCTCATGTGGAGGCCATCGAGGGGGAGTTGCTGCGGGAGCTCAGGGGGATCAGTCCTCGGTCGTCGTCGGTGCCGTTCTATTCGACGGTGACCGGTGGGGTGCTCGATACGGCCGGGCTGGATGCGGGGTACTGGTACCGGAATCTGCGTCAGACCGTGCGCTTTGACGAGACCGTGCGTGCGCTGCTGGCCGACGGTTTCCAGGTGTTCATCGAGGCCAGCGCCCATCCCGTACTCACAGTGGGGGTGGAGCAGACCGCCGAGCAGCATGGCTCTGAGGTGGCGGCCGTCGGGTCGCTGCGCCGTGATGAGGGCGGCCTGGAGCGCTTCCTGACTTCCGTGGCCGAGGCGTATGTGGCCGGGGCCTCTGTCGACTGGACGGGGCTGTTCGCGGGGACGGGTGCGCGTCGGGTCGAGCTGCCCACGTACGCCTTCCAGCGCAAGCGGTACTGGCTGGACGTCCAGGCCCTGCCGCAGCCGAGCCCGCTCACCGAGGCCGATACGACCGACCCCGATGGCATCGCTGACCACATATCGGCGACCGATGCGGCGTCCCTGCTGCGGGCACGTCTCGCCCGGCTGAACGACGTCCAGCGAGAGGAGATGCTGGCGGACCTGATACGTGACCAGGTCGCCACCGCGTTGGGGTACGAAGGGCCGGAAGCCGTCGATCTGGGTCGGACCTTCAAGGAACTGGGCTTCGATTCGCTCGGCGCCGTCGATTTCCGCAATCGTCTGAACACCAGGACCGGACTGCGACTGTCGACCACGCTGCTGTTCGACCACCCCACGCCCCGGGCCCTCGTTCGCCATCTGCGGGACAGGCTTCTGGGCGACGACGGGCGAGAGGAGACCGCGTCGGCACCGGTCGGCGTGGCCCCGGACGAGCCGATCGCGATCGTGGGCATGAGCTGCCGCTACCCCGGCGGTGTGCGGTCGCCCGAGGAGCTGTGGCAGCTGATCGCCTCCGGTGGCGACGCCATCGGGGCGTTCCCGGCGGACCGGGGCTGGGATCTGTCCGGGCTGTACGACGCGGACCCCGGACGAGCCGGGACGACGTACACCCGCGAAGGCGGATTCCTCTACGACGCCGGGGACTTCGATGCCTCCTTCTTCGGGATCTCGCCGCGCGAGGCGCTGGCGATGGACCCGCAGCAGCGGCTCTTGCTGGAGACCTCCTGGGAGGTCTTCGAACGTGCGGGTATCGACCCGGCCGGGCGGGAGAAGAGCCGGACCGGTGTCTTCGTGGGCGCGATGTCCCAGGACTACGGCCCGCGGATGCACGACGCCTCGGACGAGCTGCAGGGATACCTGCTGACCGGCAACACCGTCAGCGCCGCTTCCGGCCGCATCTCCTACACCATGGGCTTCGAGGGCCCGGCGATGACGGTCGATACCGCCTGCTCGTCCTCCTTGGTGGCCCTGCATCTGGCGGCCCAGTCGCTGCGCCAGGGCGAGTGCGCGCTCGCACTCGCCGGTGGTGTGACGGTGATGCCTACGCCGGGGCTGTTCGTGGAGTTCAGCAGGCAGCAGGGACTGGCCCCGGACGGCCGGTGCAAGCCGTTCGCGTCGGCGGCGGACGGCACGGGCTGGGCCGAGGGCGTCGGGATGCTGCTGCTGGAGCGGCTGTCGGATGCGCGGCGGAACGGGCACCAGGTGCTCGCGGTGGTGCGCGGCAGCGCCATCAACCAGGACGGTGCGTCAAACGGCCTGACCGCGCCGAACGGACCCTCCCAACAGCGCGTGATCCGGGCGGCATTGGCGAACGCCGGACTTTCGCCCGCCGATGTGGACGCGGTCGAAGCGCATGGCACGGGCACGGCCCTGGGCGACCCGATCGAGGCTGAGGCACTGCTCGCGACCTACGGGCGGGAGCGGAGTGCCGAGGACCGGCCGCTGTGGTTGGGATCGGTGAAGTCGAACATCGGTCATACGCAGGCGGCGGCCGGTGTCGCGGGCGTGATGAAGATGGTGCTGGCGATGCGGCACGGGGTGCTCCCGAAGTCGCTGCACGTCGATGAGCCGTCGCCGCATGTGGACTGGTCGGCGGGCGCCGTGGAGCTGCTGACGGATGCGGTGGCGTGGCCGGAGACGGGCCGGTCGTGGCGTGCGGGCGTGTCGTCGTTCGGCATCAGCGGGACGAACGCCCATGTCATCGTGGAGCAGGCGCCCGCAGAGGTGGGCGCTGCCGAGCCGGTGGGCGAGGGGCGGGAGGCCCCGGCGTCGGTGCCGTGGGTGGTGTCGGCGAAGTCCGAGGGCGCGTTGCGGGCGCAGGCGGAGCGGTTGCTGTCGGCTGTGCGTGGGGAGCTCGGCGCTGAGGCGTCGGTCGTGGATGTGGCCTCGTCGCTGGTGATCACGCGGTCGGTGTTCGAGCACCGGGCGGTGGTGCTGGCGAGCGACGGTGAGGGGTTTGAGGCCGGGCTGGAAGCGCTGGTGGAGGGTGTACCGGCGGCGGGTGTG
>NZ_JAAAYH010000293.1:0-11648 GCF_018035285.1 Streptomyces sp. MK37H
GGCGAGTGTGAGTCGGCTCTGTCGGCGTTTGTGGACTGGTCGTTGTCGGATGTGTTGCGTGGGGTTGAGGGTGCTCCCGGGTTTGACCGGGTGGATGTGGTTCAGCCGGTGTTGTTCGCGGTGATGGTGTCGTTGGCGAGGTTGTGGCGTTCGGTGGGTGTGGAGCCGGATGCGGTGATGGGTCACAGTCAGGGTGAGATTGCCGCGGCGTGTGTGGCGGGTGCGTTGTCGCTGGGGGATGCGGCGAAGGTGGTGGCGTTGCGGTCGCAGGCGATCGCGGTGGGGTTGGCTGGTCGTGGTGGCATGGTGTCGGTGGGGTTGCCGGTTGGGCGGGTGGAGGAGCGTCTTGTCCGGTGGGGTGGGGCGATTTCGGTGGCGGCGGTGAATGGTCCGGGTTCGGTTGTGGTGGCGGGTGATCCGGGTGCGTTGGATGAGATGGTGGCGGAGCTTGAGGGTGAGGAGGTGCGGGTTCGTCGGGTTCCGGTGGATTACGCGTCGCACTCTTCGCATGTGGAGGGGATCCGTGAGGAGCTGCTGAGGGTTCTGGCGGATCTTCAGCCGCGTTCGTCGGAGGTGCCGTTCTACTCGACGGTGACCGGTGAGCTGGTGGACACCGCTGGGCTGGACGCGGAGTACTGGTACCGGAACCTTCGGCAGACGGTCGAGCTGGAGTCGACCACTCGCACCCTGCTCGATGACGGGCATGGTGTGTTCATCGAGGTGAGCCCGCATCCGGTGCTCACCCTTCCCGTTCAGCAGACGGTGGAGGCCGCCGAGGCCCAGGCCGTGGTCGTCGGCACGCTGCGGCGTGACGAGGGCGGCCTGGAGCGGTTCCTGACCTCCGCCGCCGAGGTGTTCGTGCGTGGCGCCGAGGTGAACTGGGCCACCGTGCTGGAGGACCGGGGTGGTCGGCGGGTCGAGCTGCCGACGTATGTCTTCCAGCGCGAGCGGTACTGGCTCGAGGCTCCCGCGGATGCGGGCGATGTGGGTTCGGTGGGGCTGGGCTCGCTGGGACACCCGTTGCTGGGCGCGGTGGTGTCGTTGGCCAGCGGCGGCGGGGTGCTGCTGAATGGACGCCTGTCGTTGGCCACCCATGGGTGGCTGGCGGATCACGCCGTGCACGGGATCGTGCTGCTGCCGGGGACGGCGTTCGTCGAGTTGGTGGTGCAGGCGGGCGATCAGGTCGGCTGCGGCCGGGTTGAGGAACTCGTCCTCGAAGCGCCGCTGATCCTGCCCGAGCAGGGTGGCGTCCAGATCCAGGTCGAGGCGGGGGAGGCGGATGCCTCCGGCTTCCGCGAGGTGAGTGTGTTCTCGCGGGACGAAGCGGAGGGCGAGGGTGCCGTATGGACGCGGCATGCCCGTGGTGTGCTCGCGCCGATGGAAGGTGTCCGCGGTGCTTCCTTCGACTTCGGTGTGTGGCCTCCGGTGGGGGCTGAAGTCGTTGATGTGTCGGGTGAGTATGTGCGGGCTGCGGAGAATGGGTTGGAGTATGGGCCTGTTTTCCAGGGGTTGAAGCGTGCGTGGCGGCGTGAGGGTGAGGTGTTCGCGGAGGTTGAGCTTCCGGAGGAGGAGCGGGAGCGGGCGGGGCGGTTTGGTCTGCATCCGGCGTTGTTTGATGCCGCGTTGCATGCGATGGGTGTGAGTGAGGCTCTGGCGGGTGGTTCGGGGAGTCTGCTGCCGTTCTCGTGGCGTGGGTTTGCGTTGGATGCGGTGGGTGCGACGGCGTTGCGGGTGCGGTTGGCGTCGGTGGGTGCGGGGTCGGATGCGGTGTCGGTGTTGGTGGGGGATGAGTCGGGGCGTGGGGTGGCCTCGGTTGAGTCGTTGGTGTTGCGTCCGGTTGACGCGGGTCAGCTGAATGCTGTGGGTGGGGTGGCGCGGGATGCGTTGTTCCGGCTGGAGTGGGTGGATGCGCCGGGGGCTGTGGTGGCGGGCGGTGAGGCGGTGTCGGGGGCTGAGGTTGTGCGGGTGGTCTCTGGCGGTGTGGATGTGGTGGGTGAGGTGTATGGGCGGGTTCTTGAGGTGCTGGAGCGGGTGCGGGGGTGGCTGGCGGATGAGGACCGTGCGGGTGAGCGGTTGGTGGTGGTGACCCGCGGTGCTGTTGACGTCGGCGAGGGTGTGGCGGACATGGCGGGGGCTGCTGTGTGGGGTCTGGTGCGGTCCGCGCAGGCGGAGAATCCGGGTCGTCTGGTGGTGGTGGACACCGATGATGTGGATGGCGTCGAGGGTGTGCTTCCCGGGGTGCTGGCTCTGGGTGAGGAGCAGGTGGTTGTGCGGTCCGGTGCGGTGCGGGTGCCGCGTCTGGGCCGGTCGCTGCCCGCCTCGGTTGACGCTCCGGAGTCGGGGGTCTTCGGTTCTGGTGCGGTGCTGGTGACGGGTGGTTTGGGTGTGCTGGGTGGCTTGGTGGCCCGGCATTTGGTTGCGCGGTATGGGGTCGAGAAGCTGGTGCTGCTGTCCCGTCGTGGTGCGGAGGCTGAGGGTGCGGCGGGGTTGCGGGCTGAGCTGGAGGCGGCGGGTGCGGAGGTGTTGATCGCGGCGTGTGATGCTGCTGATCGTGAGGCTCTGGCGGGGGTGTTGTCGGGGTTGCCGGATGGTTTCGCGTTGAGTGGTGTGGTGCATGCGGCGGGTGTGCTTGATGACGGGTTGCTGACGTCGTTGACGCGTGAGCGGGTTGAGCCGGTGTTGCGGGCGAAGGTGGACGCGGCGTGGAATCTGCATGAGCTGACCGCCGGGCTGGGCTTGTCGGCGTTCGTGCTGTTCTCGTCGGCCGCTGGTGTGCTGGGTAGTGCTGGGCAGAGCAACTATGCGGCGGCGAATGTGTTCCTGGACGGTCTGGCGTCGTGGCGTCGGGCTCAGGGGTTGCCGGGTGTGTCGATGGCGTGGGGTCTGTGGGCCGAGGCCAGCGGCATGACCGGACACCTCGGCGAGCGGGATCTGAGCAGGGTGTCGCGTTCGGGTCTGGTGCCGCTCTCCTCCGAGGAAGGGCTCGAGCTGTTCGACGCGGCTCTGGTCTCGGATGAGATCGTGCCGGTTCCGGTGCGGCTGGACATTCCGGCGCTGCGTGCGCAGGGCGCCGAACTCCCCGCCCTCTTCCGCAAGGTCGTGCCAAGCCCGCCGGCGCGCCGTACGGCACGCTCGGAGCAGAGCGAAAGCCTTCCGGACGAACTGCGCCGGCGCCTCGTGGGTCTGCCGCGGACGGCCCAGGACCAGATGTTGCTGGAGCTGGTCCGCACGCAGACGGCGGCGGCCCTCGGGCACGCCACCCCCGAGACCGTCAACACACGGCGGCCGTTCAAGGAGCTCGGCTTCGACTCGCTGATGGGTGTCGATCTGAGGAATCGGCTCACCGCGGAGACCGGGCTGCGGCTACCCGCCACGCTGGTCTTCGACTACCCGACCCCGATGGCACTCGTCGGCCACATCCGCGACGAAATCCTGGGCGGCGAGAGCGCCACCTCGTCGGCGGGCGTGGCGCTGGTGGCCGCGTCGGACGCGGCGGTGGACAGCGACCCCATCGTGATCGTGAGCATGAGCTGCCGCTTCCCGGGTGGTGTGCGGACCCCTGAGGAGCTGTGGCACCTGGTCATGGCGGGTACGGACGCGATGTCCGAGTTCCCGTCCGACCGCGGATGGGACCTTGAGCGTCTGTACGACCCGGACCCCGACCGGGAGGGCACGTACTACGCCAAGAACGGCGGGTTCCTCTACGACGCCCACCAATTCGACCCCGCCTTCTTCGACATGAGTCCGCGTGAGGCGCTGGCGACCGACCCGCAGCAGCGGCTGCTGCTGGAGACGTCGTGGGAGGCGTTCGAGCGGGCCGGTATCGACCCCGTGACCAAGCGGGGCAGCCGATCCGGTGTGTTCGTGGGCGTGATGTACAACGACTACGGCACCCGGCTGCGGAACGTCCCCGAGGGCTTCGAGGGGTCCCTGGGCAGCGGAAGCGCCGGCAGCGTGGCCTCCGGCCGGATCTCCTACACCCTCGGCCTCGAGGGCCCCGCGGTCACGGTGGACACGGCGTGCTCGTCGTCGCTGGTCGCGCTGCATCTGGCGGCGCAGGCGCTGCGCCAGGGCGAGTGCGATTTGGCGCTGGCGGGTGGCGTCTCGGTGATGTCGTCGCCCGGTGCGTTCGTGGAGTTCAGCCGCCAGCGCGGGCTTTCGCCCGACGGCCGCTGCAAGCCGTTCGCGAACGCCGCGGACGGCACGGGCTGGTCCGAGGGTGTGGGCATGCTCCTGCTGGAGCGGCTGTCCGACGCCCGGCGCAACGGCCACGAGGTGCTGGCGGTCCTCCGGGGGTCGGCGGTCAACCAGGACGGTGCGTCCAACGGTCTGACGGCGCCCAACGGCCCGTCGCAGCAGCGGGTGATCCGGCAGGCGCTGGCGAGTGCCCGTCTGTCGGCGGCCGATGTGGACGTCGTGGAGGCACACGGTACGGGTACGACCCTCGGTGACCCGATCGAGGCGCAGGCGCTGCTGGTGACCTACGGGCAGGGTCGGCCCGAGGGCCAGCCGCTGCTGTTGGGCGCCTTGAAGTCGAACATCGGCCATACACAGGCCGCGGCCGGTGTCGCGGGTGTCATCAAGATGGTGATGGCCATGCGGCACGGGAAGTTGCCGCGGACGCTGCACGTGGATGAGCCGTCACACGAGGTGGACTGGTCGGCGGGCGAGGTGCGGCTGCTGACGGAGGCGGCGGAGTGGCCCGAGACCGGGCATCCGCGCCGGGCCGGTGTCTCCGCGTTCGGTGTGAGCGGCACCAACGCCCACACCATCATCGAGCAGGCTCCGCCGGTTGAGGATGAGGACGAGGCGGGCGCGGTTTCCGACGGTGACAGTGGTGTGGCCGCATGGCTGCTGTCGGGGCGTGGCGCGGACGCGCTGCGGGCCCAGGCGGCACAGCTAAGGGCGTTCCTGCTGGAGCGCTCCGAGTTGAGCGCGCTGGACGTCGGCCATTCGCTCGTCGCGACGCGGTCGATGTTCGAGCACCGTGCCGTGGTGTCGGGTGCGAACCGTGCGGAACTCCTCGCCGGGCTCGAGGCCGTCGCGGCCGGAGAGGTCGCTCCGGGAGTGATTCAGGGCGTCGCGAACACGTCGGGCCTGAGGGCGTTCTTGTTCTCGGGCCAGGGCGCGCAGCGGCTCGGCATGGGGCGGGAGCTGTACGAGGAGTTCCCGGTGTTCGCCCAGGCGCTGGACGAGGTGTGCGCGCATCTGGACGGGCAGCTTGACCGTCCACTCCGGGAGGTCATGTTCGCGGCCGAGGGCAGCGAAGATGCCGAGCTGCTGGACCAGACGGCGTTCACCCAGCCCGCGCTGTTCGCGATCGAGGTGGCGTTGTTCCGGCTGCTGGAGCACTGGGGTGTCACCCCGGATGTGCTGATCGGCCACTCGGTGGGCGAGGTCACCGCCGCGCATGTGGCGGGGGTCTTCTCCCTGGAGGACGCGTGCGCGCTCATCGCGGCGCGTGGCCGTCTGATGCAGGCGCTGCCGGAGGGTGGCGCGATGGTGGCGGTGCGGGCGTCGGAGGAGGAGATCGCCGGTTCGCTCGCCGGGCGTGAGGCCGAGGTGAGTATCGCCGCCGTGAACGGCCCGACGGCCGTGGTCATCGCGGGCGATGAGGCGGCGGCGCTGGAGATCGCCGGACAGTGGGCGGAGCAGGGGCGTAAGACGCGGCGGCTGCGGGTGAGCCACGCGTTCCACTCGCCGCGTATGGACGCGATGCTGGGTGACTTCCGCAAGGTCGTCGAGGGGCTGACGTTCGCCCCGCCGACCATCGCGCTGGTCTCCAATCTGACCGGTGAGCCCGCGGGCGCGGACGACGTGTGCTCGGCGGACTACTGGGTGCGGCATGTGCGGGAGGCCGTGCGGTTCGCGGACGGGGTACGGGCCCTGGAGAAGCTCGGGGTGACCTCGTTCCTGGAGGTGGGCCCGGACGGTGTGCTCACCGCGATGGCGCAGGACTGCCTGGTGGCGGACGCGGGTTCGGCTTCGGTCGTGGTGCCCGTCCTGCGCAAGGACCGTCCGGAGGGTCAGGCGCTGACGGCGGCGCTGGCCGAGCTGCATGTCCACGGTGTCACGGTCGGCTGGGAGCAGGTCTTCGCCGGGCGCGGTGCGCGGAAGGTGGAACTGCCGACGTACGCCTTCCAGCGTCAGCGCTACTGGCTGGAGGACCGCACGGAGGCGTCGGGCGGTTCCACCGCGGTGGACAGCGTGGACGCGCGGTTCTGGGACGCGGTGGAGCGCGAGGACCTGGACGCGCTGGCCGAGGCGCTGGATGTCGAGGGAAGCGGTTCGCTGGGCGAGTTGCTGCCCGCGCTGTCCTCGTACCGTCGTCAGCAGCGCGAGCGGGCCACGGTGGACGGCTGGCGGTACCGGGTCTCATGGAAGCCGGTCCCGGAAGTCACGACGGGATCGCTGTCGGGTACCTGGCTGCTCGCGGTGCCCGCCTCGCTCGCGGACAGCGAGCTCACCCAGACGATTTCCCAAGGGCTCGAGAAGTCCGGTGCCCGTGTCGTACCGGTGGCCGTTGACACCGACGCGGACCGCGACGGGCTGGCTCGGGCACTGCTTGCCGCGGTCGATGGCGAGTCCGATGTCCGCGTGTTGTCCTTGCTCGCGCTGGACGAGGAGCCGTACGCCGGGGAGCCGGTGGTCACGTCCGGACTCGCCCTGACGTTGTGGCTGGTACAGGCCGTGGCGGGGCTGGGCGTGCGCGTTCGGCTGTGGTGTGCCTCGCGGGGCGCGGTGTCGGTGGGGCGTTCCGACCGGCTGGGGAGCGCCGCGCAGGCGCAGGTGTGGGGGTTCGGCGGGGTCACGGCCCTGGAGCACCCGCAGATCTGGGGCGGTCTCGTCGATCTGCCCGAGACACTGGACGAGCGTGCGGTGTCGCGGCTGGTCGGGGTGGTGTCCGTCGAGGGCGGCGAGGACCAGGTCGCGGTGCGTGGCTCGGGTGTGTTCGCCAAGCGGCTGGTGCGGGCTTCCGCGCCTGAGGCCACGAACACCGGTGGCTGGCGTGCGAGTGGTTCGGTGCTGGTGACCGGTGGCACGGGCGGGCTCGGTGGTCATGTGGCCCGGTGGCTGGCGCGTACGGGTGCTGAGCATCTGGTGCTGACGAGCCGTCGTGGCATGGAGGCTGAAGGCGCCGCCGCGCTGAAGGCGGAGCTGGAGGGCCTGGGCGCCCGGGTGACGGTGGCGGCGTGTGACGCGGCCGAGCGCGAGGCGCTGGCCGCGGTACTGAAGGGAATCCCGGGGGAGTTCCCGCTGACCGCCGTGGTGCACACCGCCGGTGTGCTCGATGACGGCGTCCTGGACGCCCTGACGGTGCAGCGGGCGGCCGGTGTGTTGCGTCCGAAGGTGGATGCCACGCGGAATCTGCATGAGCTGACCGCCGGGATGGATCTGTCGGCGTTCGTGCTGTTCTCCTCGGCGGCGGGCACCATCGGCGGTCCGGGCCAGGGCAGCTACGCGGCGGGTAACGCCTACCTCGACGCGCTGGCGCTGCAGCGGCGCGCGGACGGCCTTCCGGCCACGTCCATCGCCTGGGGCGCCTGGGCCGGGAGCGGCATGGCGGTCGACGGGGAGCTCGAAGAGCAGATGAGGCGGGGCGGCATGGCCCCGATGAACCCCGAATTGGCGATCTCCGCGCTCCAGCGGGCTATGGACCTGGACGAGACCTTCCTCCTCGTGGCCGATGCCGCATGGGAGCGCCTCACGGCCGAGCTGGGAGGGGACCGGCCGGCACCGCTGCTGGCCGAGCTGACCGAGACACAGCGGCCCAACGCCTCGCCGGTGCCTTCCGACCCGGCGGCCACCGAGTCGGCGGCGGCGGAGCTGCGCGCGAGCCTGGAGGCGCTGCCCTCGGCGAAGCGTCAGCGCAATCTCCGCAAGCTGGTGCGTCAGCACGTGGCCGCCGTCCTGGTGCACGCGACTCCGGACGCCATCGAGAACGATCGCTCGTTCACCGAGCTCGGATTCGACTCGCTGACCGCCGTTCAGCTGCGCAACCGGCTGGGCGCGATCACCGGCCTGGAGCTGCCGACCACGTTGGCATTCGACTACCCGAATCTCACCGCACTGGCCGCGCACCTGGAGACGGGCATGTTTCCGCAGGGCGGTGGGGCTGAGCAGAACGACCCGGAAGAGGACCGGATACGCGAGGCGTTGGCTGCCATTCCGCTCGCGCGTTTCCGTGAAGCCGGACTCATGGACACCCTGCTCGAACTCGCTCACCTATCGGAGAACGGTTCTGAGTCGGCGCCGCAAGAAGAGATGAGTAGCGCGGTCGACACGATGGATGTCGATGACCTCGTCCAGAGGGCTCTGGGCGGCGCTGACCTTTGATGTTGTTGGAAGTGTGGAGCTACTGATGGCTACGTCCTCCGAAAGAGTTGTCGAAGCGCTGCGCGCTTCCCTGCGCGAAAACGACCGCCTCAAGCTGCAGAACCAGCGTCTGGTCTCGGCCTCGAAAGAGCCCATCGCCATCGTCGGGATGAGCTGTCGTTTCCCCGGGGGCGTGCGCACCCCCGAGCAACTCTGGCAACTCGTCGTGGATGGCGTCGATGCCATCTCCGAGTTCCCGACCGACCGCGGCTGGGACAACGAGTCGCTGTACCACCCGGACCCGGACCATTCGGGGACGAGTTACACCCGTGAGGGCGGCTTCCTCTACGACGCCGATGAATTCGACCCGCAGTTCTTCGGCATGTCCCCGCGTGAGGCGCTGGCGACCGATCCGCAGCAGCGGCTGCTGCTGGAGGCCTCGTGGGAGGCGTTCGAGCGGACCGGGATCGACCCCGTCTCCCTGCGCAGCAAGCCGGTCGGCGTCTTCGTCGGCACGAGTGGCCTGGACTACGCGACCCACCTCTACGAGGTCGGGGGCGAGCTCGAGGGCTATCTGACGGGCAGTGCGGCCAGCGTGGTGTCGGGCCGCATCTCCTACACCTTCGGCCTCGAAGGACCGGCCGTCACGGTGGACACGGCCTGTTCGTCGTCGCTGGTGGCGCTGCATCTGGCGATCCAGGCGCTGCGCCAGGGCGAGTGTGAGCTGGCGCTCGCCGGTGGTGTGTCGGTGATGTCGTCGCCCGGTTCGTTCATCGAGTTCAGCCGGCAGCGCGGGCTGGCGATCGATGGCCGGTGCAAGCCGTTCGCGGAGGGCGCGGATGGCACGGGCTGGTCCGAGGGCGTGGGTCTGCTGCTGGTCGAGCGGCTGTCGGACGCGCGGAAGAACGGCCATCCGGTGCTGGCGATCGTCCGTGGTTCGGCGGTCAACCAGGACGGTGCGTCCAACGGTCTGACGGCGCCGAACGGCCCCTCCCAACAGCGGGTCATCCGGCAGGCGTTGGAGAGCGCGGGATTGTCCGCGGCCGAGGTGGACGCGGTCGAGGCGCATGGCACGGGGACCACGCTGGGCGACCCGATCGAGGCGCAGGCGCTGCTCGCCACGTATGGCCAGGGGCGGCCCGAGGGGCAGCCGCTGTGGCTGGGTGCCATCAAGTCGAACATCGGGCACACACAGGCCGCCGCCGGTGTCGCTGGAGTCATCAAAATGGTGATGGCCATGCGGCACGGCACCCTGCCGAAGGTCCTGCACGTGGATGAGCCGTCGCGCCAGGTGGACTGGTCGGCGGGTGAGGTGCGGCTGCTGACCGAGGCCACCGCGTGGCCCGAGACCGGGCAGCCGCGCCGGGCGGGTATCTCCTCGTTCGGGCTGAGCGGAACCAACGCCCACACCATCATCGAGCAGGCCCCGGCGGTCGGCCCTGAGGGGCAGCAGGAGGCGACGGCCCCCCAGGCTCTCAAGGCCGGCGAGGCGCGGGAGCCCGCCGTTCTGTCGTGGCTGGTGTCCGGCAAGAGCACGGAGGCGCTCTCCGCCCAGGCGAGCCAGCTCCATGCCCATGTGAGTGCCCATCCGGAGCTGGCGGCGACCGATGTGGCCTTCTCCCTGGCCACCACCCGTTCGGCCTTCGAGCACCGCGCGGCCGTGGTCGCCGAGGATCGAGACGGCCTCCTCCGCGGTCTGGAGGCCCTGGCTCAGGGCGAGAACACGGCCCAGGTCGTCCAGGGTGTGGCACGCATCGAGGACACCCTTGCCTTCCTCTTCTCCGGTCAGGGTGCGCAGCGTCTGGGCATGGGCCGGGAGCTGTATGACGCCTTCCCCGTGTTCGCCCAGGCGCTGGACGAGGTGTGTGCGCATCTGGATGTGGTGCTGGACCGTCCGTTGCGGGAGGTGGTGTTCGCGGCGGAGGGGAGCGCGGACGCCGAGCTCCTGGATCAGACGGCCTTCACCCAGCCCGCGCTCTTCGCCATCGAGGTGGCGTTGTTCCGGCTGCTGGAGCACTGGGGCGTCACCCCGGATGTGGTGATCGGCCACTCGGTGGGCGAGATCGCCGCCGCGCATGTGGCCGGGGTCTTCTCCCTGGAGGACGCCTGCACACTGATCGCGGCCCGGGGACGCCTGATGCAGGCGCTGCCCGAGGGGGGCGCGATGGTGGCGGTGCAGGCGTCCGAGGACGAGATCGCTCCGTCGCTGGCCGGTCGTGAGGCCGAGGTGAGCATCGCCGCCGTCAACGGCCCGACCTCAGTGGTCATCGCCGGTGACGAGGCGGCCGTACTGGAGATCGCCGGACAGTGGGAGCAGGAGGGCCGTAAGACCCGCCGCCTGCGGGTGAGCCATGCCTTCCACTCGCCCCGCATGGACGCGATGCTCGACGACTTCCGGCGAGTGGTGGAACGCCTGTCGTTCGCTTCGCCCTCCATCGATCTCGTCTCCAACGTCACCGGCAAGGTGGCGGACGCGGAGGTGTGCTCGCCTGAGTACTGGGTGCGCCACGTCCGTGAGGCGGTGCGGTTCGCGGACGGGGTGCGGGCACTCGAAGCGCAGGGCGTGACCACCTTCCTCGAGGTGGGCCCCGACGGTGTGCTCGCGGCGATGACGCAGGACTGCCTGGCGGAACGGGCCGAGTCCGATTCGGCGCCCGTGGTCGTGCCGGTGCTGCGCAAGGACCGCTCGGAGGCCGTGGCCCTGACCACGGCGCTGGCGCGGCTGCATGTGCACGGGTCCGTTGTCGACTGGCAGTCGGCGTTCAACGGTCTCGAGACCAGCAGGGTCGATCTGCCGACCTACCCGTTCCAGCGTCAGCGCTACTGGATCGAGAAGTCCGCCGACTCGGCCGGAATCGACGCCGGTATCCGCGACGAGGTGGATGCGTGGTTCTGGCAGGCCGTGGAGCGCGAGGATCTCGAATCGCTCGCGAGGACGCTCGACTTCGATGACGATGCGACGCTGGGCGCCGTACTGCCCGCGCTGTCGGCGTACCGGCGCAGCAGCCGTGAGCAGTCCACGATTGATGGTTGGCGTTATCGGGTGTCGTGGAAGCCGGTTGGGGATGTGGCCGGTGGGTCGTTGTCGGGGACGTGGCTGGTGGTGGTTCCGGCGTCGCGTGCCGGGGATGAGTTGGTGGCGGGGGTGGTCTCCGGGCTTGAGCGGCATGGTGTGGGTGTGGTGTCGCTGACGGTGGGCGAGGGGGACCTCGACGCCGGGGCGCTGGGGGAGCGGTTGCGTAAGGCGGTCGCTGACGTGCCTGAGTTGGGTGGTGTGTTGTCGCTGCTGGCTCTGGATGAGGAGCCCTGCCCTGGGCATCCGGCGCTGTCCC
>NZ_JAAAYH010000294.1:0-11642 GCF_018035285.1 Streptomyces sp. MK37H
GATCCACTCCTCCAGATGCGGGGCCTCGTCCCCGACGGTCGTGGAGTCGCCGTGGCCGGTGCGGACCACCGTCTCCGGCGGCAGCGTCAGCAGCCGCTCCCGGATCGACTCGATGATCGTCGGGAAGGACGAGTACGAGCGCCCGGTGGCGCCCGGGCCGCCCTGGAAGAGGGTGTCCCCGGAGAAGACCGTGGTCAGCGCCGGGGCGTACAGACAGACGGCGCCGGGGGAGTGGCCGGGGGTGTGCAGCACCCGCAGCCGCGTCCCGGCCACGGTAAGGACGTCACCGTCGGCCAGCGGCTTGTCCGGGGCGCGGTCCGGGTGGCGCATCCGCCACAGCACCTCGTCCTCCGGGTGCAGCAGGATCGGCGCGCCGGTGCGCTCGGCGAGCGCCGGGGCCGCGTCGATGTGGTCGTCGTGGCCGTGGGTGGAGATGATGCCGAGCAGCCGGCGGCCGCCGACGGCGTCCGCGATGGCGTCGGCGTCATGCGCGGCGTCGATCACGTACACCTCGTGGTCGTCGCCGATCAGCCACACGTTGTTGTCGACCTCCCAGGTGCCGCCGTCCAGCGAGAAGGTGCCGGAGGTGACGAGGTGGTCGACGTGTACGGGCGGAGGGGTCATCAGAACATCACCACCGAGCGGAGCACCTCACCGCGGTGCATCTTGGCGAACGCCTCCTCGATGTCCTCGAGCCCGATCGTCTCGCTGACGAACGCGTCCAGGTCGAGGCGGCCCTGCTGGTAGAGGTCGATCAGCATGGGGAAGTCGCGGTCCGGCAGACAGTCCCCGTACCAGGAGGACTTGAGCGCCCCGCCGCGCCCGAAGACGTCCAGGAGCGGCAGCTCCAGCTTCATCTCGGGGGTGGGGACGCCGACCAGGACGACGGTGCCGGCCAGGTCACGGGCGTAGAACGCCTGCTGGTAGGTCTCGGGGCGGCCCACCGCCTCGATGACGACGTCGGCGCCGTTGCCGTCGGTCAGCTCACGGACGGCCTCGACGACGTCGGAGCTCTTGGCGTTGAGGGTGTGGGTGGCGCCCAGCGAGCGGGCCCACTCCAGCTTCCGCTCGTCCAGGTCCACCGCGATGATCTTCGCGGCCCCGGCCAGCCGCGCCCCGGCGACCGAGGCGGCGCCGACCCCGCCGCAGCCGATCACGGCGACGGAGTCACCGCGCTGGACGTTGCCGGTGTTGAGCGCGGCGCCGATGCCGGCCATCACCCCGCAGCCGAGCAGCCCGGCCGCGGCGGGCGAGGCCGAGGGGTCGACCTTGGTGCACTGCCCGGCCGCCACCAGCGTCTTCTCGGCGAACGCGCCGATGCCGAGCGCCGGGGTCAGCGCGGTGCCGTCGGTCAGGGTCATGGGCTGCTTCGCGTTGTGGGTGTTGAAGCAGTACCAGGGGCGGCCGCGGCGGCAGGCCCGGCACTCGTGGCAGACCGCGCGCCAGTTGAGGATCACGAAGTCGCCGGGGGCCACCTCCGTGACGCCCTCGCCGACGGACTCCACGGTGCCCGCCGCCTCATGGCCGAGCAGGAAGGGGAACTCATCGTTGATCCCGCCCTCCCGGTAGTGCAGATCGGTGTGGCAGACGCCGCACGCCTGGATCCGCACCACCGCCTCGCCGGGGCCGGCGTCCGGCACCACGATCGTCTCGATCCTGACCTTCTCGCCCTTGCCGGGGGCTACCACGCCGCGTACCTGTTGAGTCATGACAGCAGCGTAAGTGGCGACCAGCGGCTACGACAGGGATGACGAGGCCCGTCCGGAACGGGCCGCACCGGTCGGTCCGGAACGGGCCGCACCGGTCCCCCGGTGCGGCCCGTCACCGCTTCAGTGGACCGCTTACTTCACGTTGATCGCGGTCCAGGCGGCGGCGACCGCCTTGTACTCGGTGGAGTTGGCCCCGTAGAGGTCGGACGCGGCGCTGAGAGTGCCGGTGCGGGCGCCCGCGTACTTGGTCGTCGAGGTCCAGTACGTGGTCAGGGCCCGGTACCAGATCTTGATGGCCTTGTCCCGGCCGATCCCGGTGACGGTCGAGCCGTCGTAGGTCGGGCTGTTGTAGCTCACGCCGTTGATCACCTTCGCGCCGCTGCCCTCGGACAGCAGGTAGACGAAGTGGTTGGCGGGGCCGGAGGAGTAGTGGACGTCGATGCCGCCGAGCGACGAGGACCAGTAGTCCTTGGACGCCCCGTCCTTGCTGGGCTTGTCCATGTAGCGCAGCGGGGTGCCGTCGCCATTGATGTTGATCTTCTCGCCGATGAGGTAGTCACCGACGTCCGCGGAGTTGCCCGCGTAGAACTCCACCGCGGTGGCCATGATGTCGGAGGTGGCCTCGTTGAGACCGCCGGACTCACCGCTGTAGTTGAGGTTGGCGGTGGCCGAGGTCACACCGTGGCTCATCTCGTGGCCGGCCACGTCCATCGAGGTCAGCGCGTTGGCGTTGCCTGAGCCGTCGCCGTACGTCATGCAGAAGCAGGAGTCCTGCCAGAAGGCGTTGACGTAGCTGTTGCCGTAGTGGACGCGGGAGTACGAGCCCACGCCGTTGTTCTTGATGCCGTTGCGGCCCAGGAACTCCTTGTAGAAGTCCCAGGTCTCGGCCGCGCCGTAGTGCGCGTCGACGCCGGCGGTCTGGCGTCCGCCGCCCCATACGTCGTCCGCGTCGGTGAACAGGGTGCCGGTTCCCGAGCTGCCCTGGTTCAGGTCGTACGTCTTGTGGTTGCCCCGTGTGGAGTCGGTGAGGCTGTACGTGGAGCCGCTCTTGGTGGTGCCCAGGGGCACCGTGCCGCTGTACTTGCTGGTGCCGGTGCCGGTCTCGACGCCCTCCCACTGGGACAGCTTCTTGCCCGTGGTGGCGTCGGTGACGACGTGCAGCTCGCTCGGCGTGCCGTCGGCCTGTGTGCCGGTGACGACGGTCTCCCAGGCCAGGACGGGCGTGCCGGTGGCCGCCCAGACCACCTTCCGCGGCGACTTGGCCTTCTCGCCGGTGGTGGCCTCCGGCGCGGCCTTCAGCGCGGTGCCGGAGGCGGCCGAGGGGGCCACGGCGGCGTCGGTGCTCTTGACCGCTATCCGCGCGTCGGTGGCCTTGTTGACGGAGCGTGCGCCGCTGGTCTTCTCGTGGACGACCAGGTCGCCGCCGAGGACGGGCAGCCCCGCGTAGGTGCGCTCGTAGCGGGTGTGAACGGTTCCGTCCGCGTCCTTGATGACGTCGCGGACGAGGAGCTTCTCCTCGGCCCCGAGCCCGAGGGACTCGGCCTGCGCGGAGGCGTCGGCCTGGGCCGCCTTGATCGCGGTGGCGCGCTCGCCCGCGGTCAGCGGAAGCGCCGTGGCGCCCGCCTCGCGGGAGCGCTCCGGCTGGGCGCTGGCCTGGCCGGTCTGCACGCCGATGACGACCATGGCGGCGGAGGCGACGAGCGCCGCCACGCGGACGGTCTTCTTACGGGGGGAGGAAGCGATGGGTCTCACTCGGTCTCCTTGCCTTGGGGCCGCCGGGTCGCGGCCCTGTGTAGGGGGTACGGCCGGCCATGGGTGGGCCGTCCGGTCGAGCAGGAGTGGTGCGAGTGGTGCACAGAGTGGTGCATGAGGGCCTTACCGCGGAGTCAGAAGGACGCGCGACGGGCCGACCAGAGATTGTCATTGAACGATCGATTGGGATAGGCGCGTAACAAGAATTTGACGCGACGTTGTTCAAGTAGGGGCGAATTCGGTCAGCGAGGCATGAGGCAACAACAGCTGGTTGATGCCGACTTATGCCACTACGTCATGCCCCCGCCGCATCGGCGCCTCCGGCCGGGGCGGGGGCAGGACCCGGCCGATCGCCCAGGTGACGAGCGCGGCGGGGCGATCGGCGGGCGCGGAGGGCGGAGTTGCTGAGCGTTGCTGTGTACGCGACGAGAAGACGATCTGCGTGCCGAGCGGCGCGTAACTCCCCCAGCGCCGACGCCGTCCCGCCGCCCGACGGCGGCGTCCGGCACCACGGCGTGGGTGGGCGACGGCGGGGAGTGGTGCGGCCCCGGACGCGGACGAGCGGGGGCGCGGCCCGGCCTGGGCGGCCCGGCCTCTGGGCGGCCCGGCCCGGCTCGGAGGGGCACCGACCCCGCTCAGAACTCCAGCACGGCGCGGTAGCGCGCGCGTCCGTGGCGCACGTGGTCGAGCGCCTCGCCGATGCGCGCGACCGGGAACGTCTCGACGACCGGGCGGATGCCGTGCCGGGCCGCGAACTCCAGCATCCGCCGGTTCTCCTCCGCCGACCCCACGACGCCGCCGACGAGCCGCTTCTCGCCCGGCAGCAGGCTCAACGGGTGGACGCTGAACGGCCCGTGGGGAACGCCGACCACGCACAGCGTCCCCTGCGGGCGCAGCGCCGCGAGATACGCGTCCCACGGCAGATCGGCCGAGACGGTCGAGAGGATGAAGTCGAACGAGTCCGAGGCCCGCTGAAGCCCCTCCTCCGCGACGATGAACTCATGGGCGCCGAACCGCCGGGCGTCGTCCGCCTTCGCCGCCGTCGAGGAGACGGCGGTCACCTGGCAGCCCCATTTGGCGAGGAACTGGATCGCGAGGTGGCCCAGACCGCCCACGCCCACCACGGCGACCCGGTCCGTGGGCCGGACCCCGTTCCGGCTGATCGCCGAGAAGACCGTGATCCCGGCGCACAGGAGCGGCGCCGCGTGCTCGGAGGCGAGGGCGTCGGGCAGGGGCTGGACATACCGCCAGTCGCTCGCCCGCACCCGGGTGGCGAACGCGCCGCGGTCGCCGCGCAGCGCCGTGTCGTCCTTGTGCGGGCACAGAAACTGCCGACCGGTGAGGCACCACTCGCAGGTGAAGCACGCCCCGGCCACCGCGCCGACGCCCACGCGCTGACCGACGGCCAGCCGCGCGCCGTCCACGGCGCTGCCCACGGCCTCGACCACGCCGACCGCCTCATGCCCCGCGACCACCGGGAACCGGGAGAGGCCGTACGCGTCGTCCACCAGGCCGATGTCGGTCTGGCAGACGCCGCAGTGCGTCACCGCGACATCGACCTCCAGGGGCCCCAGGGGCTCCGGCTCGTACTCGAGCGGCTGTACCGGGCCACCGGCCTGCTCCACCGCGTATGCGCGCACGGTCATGCGTCCCACCTCATTTTTAAACTAACTAGTTGGTTGGTTTTTCGTACGCTACGCGCCCACACCAAACGCCGGCAACTAACCAGTTGGTAACCTGAACCCGTGTCTCCCCGGAAAAGCGATGCCACCCGCCGCCGCCTGCTCGACGCGGCCACCGCCGACTTCGCCGCCCATGGCATCGCGGGCGCCCGGGTCGACCGCATCGCGGCCGCCGCGGGCGTCAACAAGGCGCAGCTGTACGCCTACTTCGGGGACAAGCTCGGCCTTTTCGGCGCCGTCTTCCGCCTCCACGCCGACGCCGTCGTCGACGCGGTGCCGTTCACGGCCGACGACCTCCCCCAGTACGCCGTGCGGCTCTACGAGACCGCCATCGAACGGCCGGAGCTGGTCCGCCTGGCCACCTGGGCGAAGCTCGAAGGAGTGGTCACCGACAACCTGGTGACCGAGTCATCCGCCGTCACCGTCAAACTCCAGGCGATCGCCGAGGCCCAGCGCGCCGGCCGTGTCACCGCCTCGATCGACCCCCAGGACGTCCTCGCGCTGGTCCTCGCCATGGCCCTGACCTGGTCCGCCGCCGGCCTCTCCGCCACCGCCGCCCCCGACGACCCGCCCGAGGCCCACACCCGCCGCAAGCAGGCCCTCTCCCAGGCGGTCTCGGGCGCCTTCGGGGCAAGCACTGATCGTCATCCGGAAGGGTGACAACGGGCCCAACCGCCCGAGACGGCTCGCCTACGCTGGAAGCATCGCTCCGTACGAAGGAGGTCCACCGTGGCACTGACGGCCCCCGAGTGCGAGCCGCGCACGGACAGTGGCGAGAGCACCGCTTCATCGGTCGAGGAAGCCTTCGTGGCGTTGAGCGCGGCAGCCCCCGAGGGATGGCGCGTGGAACTGATCGAAGGGGAAATCCACGTGGTGCCTCCCGCTAATGGTGAGCACGAAGAGATTGTGTCCGAGGTTGCGGACCAGGTGACTAGCCGTCGTACGAACAAGGAACTGCGAACGCGTACTGGCCTTGGGCTCCTCGTTCCTGGAGCTTCGACCACCGGCAAGGTCGTTCCGGACATCGTCATCGCGCCCAAGGGGAGCTTTGACGACTCCTTGGAGTACCACGACCCCGGGGCGGTGATGCTCGTCGGCGAGGTCACGTCTCATTCGACCGCCGACAATGATCGGGGCCCCAAGCTCCGCGGTTACGCGGCGGCGGGCATTCCCTTCTACCTGCTGATCGACCGGGAGCGGAACCAGGCCGTCCTGCACTCCCTGCCCGCTGGGAAGAGGTACACCCGCAAGGTCGAGGTCGACATCTCCCAGCCGCTGTCGCTGCCCGAACCCCTCGGGTTCGACCTGGACACCAGCGAGTTTTGACCCGTTCCCCTGCAACGGGGACATGGCCGCAGACACGGCGAGGGCCGCCCCGGGTGCGGGGCGGCCCTTGGTGGTGGTGCGCTGGTGGAACCTCAGACGTTGACGCCGAAGTCCTTGGCGATGCCCACCAGGCCGGAGGCGTAGCCCTGGCCCACGGCGCGGAACTTCCACTCCGCCCCGTTGCGGTACAGCTCGCCGAAGACCATGGCGGTCTCGGTGGCGGCGTCCTCGCTCAGGTCGTAGCGGGCGATCTCGGTGCCGCCGGCCTGGTTGACGATGCGGATGAACGCGTTCCGCACCTGGCCGAAGTTCTGGCTGCGGGACTCGGCTTCGTAGATCGAGACCGGGAAGACGATCTTCTCCACGTCGGCCGGCAGACCGGCCAGGTTGACGTTGATCTGCTCGTCGTCGCCCTCGCCCTGGCCGGTGACGTTGTCACCGGTGTGGACGATGGTCTGGTCCGGCGTGGACTTGTTGTTGAAGAACACGAAGTGCTGGTCGGAGTAGACCTTGCCGTTCGTGTTCACGGCGATGGCGCTCGCGTCGAGGTCGAAGTCGGTGCCCGTGGTGGTGCGGACGTCCCAGCCGAGGCCGACCGTGACGGCGGTCAGGCCCGGTGCCTCCTTGGTGAGCGAGACGTTGCCGCCCTTGGACAGGCTTACAGCCATGGGGAGTCCCTTTCGTGGTCTCTGTGGTCCGAGGCGACGGGCGAAGCCGTCGTCACCCTCCACAACGCCATGAATGGCCCGACAGGTTCCAGCTCTCTTTACTTTCTTTGCCAAACCCTGATGTCGGGGTGTGACGAGATAACAAGATGACGCCGCCGGGGTCGGCAGGCGACCATGGGGGACATGCCCGCGCCCTATGTCATCCGAGGTTCGGTCTTCTTGCCGGAGGCCGAGTTGATGTGGCGTTTCTCGCGGTCCTCCGGGCCCGGAGGACAGCACGTCAACACCAGTGACAGCCAGGTCGAGCTGCGCTTCGACCTCGCCCGCACCGAGGCGCTGCCGCCCGTATGGAAGGAGCGCGCCCTGGAGCGGCTGGCGGGCCGGCTGGTGGACGGGGTGGTGACCGTACGGGCCTCCGAGCACCGTTCGCAGTGGCGCAACCGCGAGACGGCCGCCGTAAGGCTCGCATCCCTGCTCGCGGAGGCGACCGCGCCACCGCCCAAGCCGCGCCGCCCCACCCGGATCCCCCGGGGCATCAACGAGCGGCGGCTGCGCGAGAAGAAGCAGCGGAGCGACGTCAAGCGGGGGCGTACGGGGCGGGGCTGGACGTAGCCCCGGGCTGCCCGGTCGGCATTCCCCGGCCGCCACGTCGGCGCCCCTCACCCCGGCTGCTTCGGCGTCCCTCACCCCAGCGCCCGGTAGCGCCCCCTGAAGTACGTCAGCGGCCCGCCCTCCGCGGCCGGTGCCGCCGCGGCGAGCACCCGGGCCACCACCAGCGTGTGGTCCCCGGCCGTCACCCGCTGCTCGGTGCGGCACTCCAGCGTCGCCAGCGCGCCCACCGCGAGCGGCGCGTCCGTATGCTCGCCCCGCACCACGGACATGTCCTCGAACAGCAATCTGTCGCTGATGCGCCCCTTCATGGCGAATCGTCCCGCGATGTGCCGCTGACCTTCTGACAGGACCGATACCGCCCAGTGGGGCTGTCGCTCCAGGAGCTCGTCCATCCGGGACCCGTTGCGAACGCTCACCATCACCAGCGGCGGGTCAAGTGACACTGACATGAACGCGGTGGCCGTCATGCCGACGTCCTCGCCGCGCGGCCCCTCCTCCGGGTCGTGCGCGGTCACCAGCACCACACCCGCGGTGAACCGCGACAGCGCGGTGCGGAACTCGTCCTCGCTCACCCCACCAGCATGGGGGACGGCGGGCTCGGCTGGGCTGGAAGCAGTCGTCGGGAACACCCTTCGACGCTAACCGCCCCCGACCGGTCCCCGCATCGGGCCCGGGGACCACTCCGGGCGTAGGTCGCGGGCCGTAAGCCCGGCGCCGGGCCGGAGGGTATCCGGGCTCCCCGGGTGGCCGCCTTGCATGGCCAGGCACCCTCGTTCCGGGATTTGCGATCACAAAAACTAGGAGCGCTCCCACCCGCTCCGTTGAAGAAGTGAACACGGTCTGTGACATGAGTCACAGCAGGCAGTAATTGTTGACCCTGTGTACCGAGTGGGCAGCTCGCTGTGATTCAGTGGCCGTGGCAATCGGACGACAAGACGCCAGGAGTTTGCTGTCGAGGTCTCGGGGGAGTGCGATCGATGGAGACCGAGTCGGAGCCGTACATCCGCCTTACGACACTGCGGCAGCTGCACCAGGTGGTCGCCGATCTGAACACCGCCCGGAGCCTCGCCGACACGCTTCAGGCCGTCGCCGACGGCGTCATCGCCGGGCTCGGCTTCGAGCTGTCCGCCGTCAACCTCGTCCGCCCCGACGGTGACCTCGTCGTCGCCGCCGTCGGCGGCAGCGCCGGGGCCGAGGCGCTGATGGCCGGGCGGGTCGGCTCCCGCAGCTCCTGGGAGCGCCGGCTCGCCATGGGCGAGCGCTGGGGCGATCTGCGCTTCATCCCGTACAGCGAGGGCTGGGTCCTCGACGACGACGACGTCCCGCAGTGGCACACCCCAGGACCCGCGCCCCGCTTCCCCGACGAATGGCATCCGATGGACCGCCTGTTCGCCCCGCTCCACGCGGCGGGCGCCTCCGGCGGCGAGCTCATAGGCGTCCTGTCCGTCGACAAACCGCGCAACGGCCGCCGCCCCGGCGCCTGGGGCCGCGAGGCCCTCCAGATGTACGCCTTCCACGCCGCCGTCGCGATCGGCAACGCCCGGCTGCGCGGCAATATGCAGCGCGCCCTGCTGCGCCTGGAGCGCGAGCAGCAGGCGCTGCGCGCCAGCGAGGAGTCCTTCCGGCAGGCGTTCGAGTACGCGCCCAGCGGCATGGCCATCGCCGAGATGGGCGGCGATCAGCACGGCCGGCTGTTGCGCACCAACGACGCCCTGTGCCGGCTGCTGGGCCGCCCGGCCTCCGCGATGCGCCGCTTCTCCTTCTCCGACCTGGTCCACCCCGAGGACATCGGCACCCTGCTGCGCACCTCCGCCGAGGGCGGCCGCGCCGAGCTGCGGCTGGCCCGCCGCGACGGTTCGTACGTCTGGGTCTCGCTGCGCAACTCGGTGGTGGCCGACGCCGCCGACGGCCCGCGCTTCCTGCTCACCCATGTCGAGGACATAGAGGAGCGCAAGCGCCATGAGCTGCAGCTCGCCCACCGCGCCAGCCATGACTCGCTGACCGGCCTGCCCAACAGCGCCGAGCTGCGCGCCCGGCTCGCCGCCCGGCTGTGCGCCACCCCGCCCCGGCCGGGCGGGGGGTACGAGGACGCGGGCGCCCCGGACGGCGGTGTCGCGGGCGCCGGCGGGGTCTATGTGGACGCGGCGGGGCATCTGCACGGCTTCGACGATTTCGAGTGCTTCGGCACCCCGCCCCCGGTCGAGACCGCCCCGTTCGACGGCCATGTGCACACCGTCCCGCCCAACGAGGACTCCGACATCGATGACGGCCATAAGGGGCTCGCGGTGCTCTTCTGCGACCTCGACGGCTTCAAGTCCATCAACGACCGGTTCGGGCACCACGCGGGTGACGCCGTGCTCATCGAGGTCGCCCGCCGGCTGACCAACGGTGTGCGGGAAGGGGACACGGTCGCCCGCCTCGGCGGTGACGAGTTCGTCGTCCTCGCCGACGGCCTCGGCCGGGCCGACGCGGCTGACCTTGCGGTGCGGCTGCGGAACGCGATCATTCCGCCCATCCGGGTGGACGGCCGGGCCGTCCGGGTCGGTGCCAGCTTCGGCATCGGCTGGGCGGGCTGCGGAATGTCGGCCGAAGAGGTGCTGCACTCCGCTGACCAGCGGATGTACATCGAGAAGCGGTCCCGCTCCAAGGAGCGCCGCCGGGCCGGATGAGGTAGGGGGGCGGTCGGTCGCGGTAGGCTGCGCCGATGCGGCCCTGCCGCCGACAGTGAACCGATCATGAATATTGGCCATCCGGACAGCACACGCCCTGTTGAGGCCCTCTCGACCCTGATATGAGCTGTCGTGGCGCGTTCTGATCCCGCGCCGATGGCCATATGCATAGGGGAGTGACGAGGGATGACGGCCGGCAACAACGGCTCGGGCACACCGGAGAACGACGACCCGTTCGCCTACCTGTATCGCTCGGAGGGCGATCAAGGGAACGAGGGCGGTCAGTCGGGCCAGCCGGGTGCCGCCCCCCGCACCGGTGGCTATGGCTACCCAGGCCCGGCCCAGCCGGGGGTTCCCCGCACCTCGTACAACCAGGTCCGCGCGGTGGGTGAGCGCAACTACGGCCAGCAGATCCCGAACCAGCCGCCGCAGGGGTACGGCCAGCAGGGCGGCTATGGCCGGCAGAACGCCCACTACGCCGCCCCCGAGACCCTGCCCGGCGGCGCGCCCCACCAGCCCGGTGCGGCCACCCCGCGCGGCGGCCATGGCGGAGGCGGCCGGGGCCCCAACAGCAAGGGGCTGCTCATCGGCGCCGTCGCCGTGGTCGCGGTGGTCCTCGTGGGCATCGGCGTCGCCATGATCACCAACGGTGACGACAACAAGGACGACCAGGCCGACCCGACCGGCCAGCCGACGGCGGGCTCCAGCGTCCGGCCCAGTGAGCCCTCCGGGCCCGCCAAGGGCCCGGGCGACGAGAAGCTGCCCACCGAGGACGCCGCGAAGATGAAGCTGACCGGCGGCGCGGCCGCCGCGAGCGACATCAAGGGCGCCAAGGCCGCGGGCGGCACCTATGTGGGCGGGCTCAACACCCCGGGCTCGTCCGCGACCTGGAGCGTGGACGTGGCCAAGGCGAAGTCCTATCGGCTGTACGTCACCTACGGCGTGCCGGGCGAGGACCAGAGCATGTCGCTGACGATCAACGGCAAGAAGGAGACGCGGCCGCTCAACATGAAGAACTTCTCGGGCGCGCCGAAGGGTGACTACGAGAAGGGCTGGACGGAGACCTGGTCGATCGTCCAGCTCGCCAAGGGCACCAACACGATCACCCTGTCGTGTGACCCCGGCGACAAGTGCGACGCCAACATCGATCAGATGTGGCTCGCCAAGGCCAAGGGCTAGGGAAGGCCGAGGGCTAGCCAAGGCCAAGGGCTAGGTGGTGTCCGG
>NZ_JAAAYH010000295.1:0-11609 GCF_018035285.1 Streptomyces sp. MK37H
TTGCTGTCGGCGGTCTTACCCTCGGCCGTCTTGCTGTCAGTCGTCTTGCTGTCGGCCGGGGGGCTGACCGCCTTGAAGGCGGTGGTCGGCTGGTCGACGCCCTTCTTGCCGCCCTTGTCGCCCTTTCCGGGCTTCTCCGGGAGCACACCGAAGGCGGCCGTCGGGCGGTCGATCGGCTTGCCGGAGACGTCGTCGTCCGCGTCGGACGCGGCGGCCTTACCGGACTCACCCTTGGGCTCGTCCGCCTTGGTCTCTTCCGCCTTCGGCTCGTCCGCCTTGGTCTCTTCCTTCTTCTTGGCCTCGTCCTTCTCGGACTCGCCCTTCTTGTCCTTGCCCCCGGCGTCCGCCTTGGGCTTCACCGTACGGAAGACGGCCGTCCGCTGATCCACCGACGACTTCGACGACTCGCTGTCGTCCTCATCCGCCTCGACCTCAGACGCACCCTCAACCTTCGCGTCGGCGCCCTCCTTCGGCTTCACCGTACGGAAGACAGCAGTCCGCTGATCCACCGACGACTTCGACGGCTCGTCACCGTCCTCGTCCGCCTCGACGTCGGACGCACGCTCAACCTTCGCGTCGGCGTCCGCGTCATCAGAGTCGTCGGCGCCATCGGAGTCGTCGCCGCCGTCCGCACCGTCCTCGTCCGCTTCCGCCTCCGCGTCGGGCTCGGCCGCATCCCCCTTGGGCGATTCGTCCGACGCACCGGCATCCGCCTCCGGCTCCGCCTTCGCCTCCGACGTCCCTGAAGCTTCGCCCTGTTCACTATCGCGAACACCAGAAACCTTCGCGTCGCCCCGGCCGGCCGCCGGTGCCTCTGGTTCCGCTTCCGCCTCCGCTTCGGCCTTCGCCTGGGAGGTCACCCCGGGCTCGCCAGGAGCCGACTCCGGCTCCTCGGAACCCGACCGGAGGTCGTCGGACACGACGGCGACCGCCGTCGAGCCCTGGCCCGCCTCCGCTTCGCGCGAGATCGCGAGCCTCGGATCGCTCTCTCCCCTAGCCGTCTCCCCCGACGACTTCTGCTGATCCGACCTGCCGGGGGACTCGCCCGCCACCGATGCCTCCTCGATATGTGTCGCGGGACGCCCTACGCCCCATGGCGTCACGTCCCGCAGCCCAACCTCTACCAGTGTCCTGTGTGTCCGGCACGCGATCGCGCATCGCCACAGCCGGAGAGCGTCTTCAGGTGCCCGCCCACCTGCTAGACGAGAACGACATACCTACTGGTTCCCACCCAAACCCCCCAGGCACTCTCGACAGACCAATGTGAGAGGGGTCACCCTGTCATTCATCCACGCGGGGAGGCATGGATGGGCAGGAGCCGCAGAACAATTCCGGAGGAGCTTCTGCTGCTCGCTTTGGACCCGACCACGGGTACCACGGCGCAGCCGCAGTCGCTTGACCTCGGTCTTGCCGGGGCACAGCTAGTAGAGCTGGCCCTGGCCGGACGGATAGCCCCTGACGGGGATCGTATCGCCGTGGTGCTGCCACGGCCGACCGGAGATCCGACTCTGGACTCCGCGCTGGAGCTGCTGCGCCGACGCGGCAGCCCGGTGCGCGCGGTCCACTGGATCGGCGGGCCCCGACTGGGGCTGCGCCAGACGTACCTCACGCACCTGGAGCGCTGCGGCATGGTGCATGCCGTCGCGGGCCAGATGTGTGGCGTACTGCCGACGACGCGCTACCAGGCGACGGACACGGCGATCAGCCGGGAGATCAGGGCCCGGCTGGACAGCGCGATCCGCACCGGCGTACCGCCGGACCCGCGGACCGCCGCGCTCGCCGCCCTGGCCCACGCGGTCGGGCTCGGCAAGCACCTCTATCCCGGGAACGAGGGGCGCTCCTCGCGCTCCAGGCTCCGGGATCTGATCCGGCACGACCCGATGGGCGGTCTCGTGGCGCACGCCGTGATGGACGTGCAGAACGGTGTCGCGGCGCAGCCACGGCGCGCACCGGCCGCGGGCCCAGGCCGACCGCCGGGCACGCGCGCCGTGGCGGAGCCCGCGGCCGGCGTTCCGGCCCAGCCGTCCCGCCGCGGGAGCATGGCCCGCGTCGGAGCGCGCTGAGGCCCCTTCGGGGCGCCATCGCACCATCACGCACCACCCAGCCCGTCGAACGCACCAGCAGCCCGTCAGCGGGGCGGCGGACACCGCTCCCGGCACCGTCCGGGGCGGAGCGCCACCGTCCGGCTCCGAGCAGCACCGAGCACCACTGACGCTCCACCGACCGCACCGCAGTCCCCACTGACCCGGTTCGGGAGCCGCTGAAGCGCGCGGGGTGGTGGGACGGCCGATTTGGACGACCGGCCGTCCCACCGCCCCGCGCGCGCGTTCGCCCACCGTTGTGCGGCCGCCTTTGTGCGGCCATTTCCCAGCGCGGCCCCGTCCGGTAGTGGCAGGCTGCTGAGCAGCATAAATCAGCAGTACGAAGCCGGAGGTGCACGTCCCGTGACATCGAACGTCGGCCCCACTGTCCGGCGACGCCGGTTGGGCCAGGAACTGCGCAGGCTCCGCCAGGAGAAGGGCATGACGGCGGAGGAGGTGGCTGAGGAGCTGATGGTCTCCCAGTCGAAGATCAGCCGACTGGAGAACGGGCGCCGCAGCATCAGCCAGCGCGATGTGCGCGACCTGTGCCGCACCTACAAGGTGGAGGACAAGGCACTGGTCGATTCCCTGATGCAAATGGCGAAGGAGTCGCGCCAGCAGGGGTGGTGGAACGCCTTCGGCGATGTGCCGTACAGCGTCTACATCGGCTTCGAGACGGACGCGGCGTCGCTGCGGGTCTACGAACCCCAAGTGCTGCCGGGCCTCTTGCAGACCCCGGAGTACGCGGAGGCGGTGATCAGCGGAGCCCTGCCGGAGGCCCCGCAGGACCAGATCGCGCAGCGGGTCCAGGTCCGGCTCAGGCGCCAGGAGCGGATCACCGATCCGCTGGCCCCGCTGCGGCTGTGGGCGGTCGTGGACGAGGCGGCGATGCGGCGGGTGGTCGGCAACTCCAAGATCATGAGCGATCAGCTGGACTATCTGGTCCGGATGAGCCACGAGCCCCATGTGACGGTGCAGGCGCTGCCCTTCGACATGGGGTCGCATCCGGGGATGAGCGGGCAGTTCACCATCCTGGAGTTCTCGGACGAGTCGGACACCAGCGTCGTCTATCTCGAGGGCGTGACCAGCGACCTGTATCTGGAGAAGCTCAGCGATGTGCAGAGCTACAGCATGATGTACGAGCATCTGCGGGCCCAGGCGCTGAACGCGGATCAGAGCCGCCAGTTCATCACCGAGATGGCCCAGGAGCACGCCCGCCGGCACCAGGAGGGGAGCGAGGCGGCCCCGGCGGACTGAGGGGAGACGGAAACGCTCCGGCGCGAACGGCGAAGGGCGGAGGCTACACCTCCGCGCCTCGCCGCGGAAGGGGCCAGGGGAATATGCCATCCGGTCGAGTGAATGGCCCGCTTTCCAGACGATGTTGCCGAGTAACGTCGGTGACGCCTCCAATCGGGAGTGCGTCTCATCTACACAATGCATCGGAGCACTCGTGTCCATTCAGCAGGGAAAGACGAGCATGTGGGTGAAATCCTCGTACTCGGCCGGAAACGGCGCTTGCGTGGAAATCTCCTCCCCGGTCATCAGCGAGATCGCCGTGCGCGACTCCAAGGACCCCCAGGGACCGACGCTCAGCTTCGCCCCCGCATCGTGGTCGGCCTTTGTGTCCGACGTCAGCCGAGGCGCCTTCGACCTCGACTGACCTCCGCAACACCCGGCCGCGGTAGCGCGGTCGGCGGCGCGGAGCGCCAAGCCCGCACCCGAGCCCTCTCGACCGGTCGCCGTCCCTGCCGAGAGGGCTCTTGCCGTATCCGGCGCTTTCCCGCATCGCCGGTTCAGCGAAGTTCCGCCACGTATTGGTCCGTACCGGGAATCGTCGGAATGAACGGCGCCATGAATTCCACCCGGCCGAGACCGGCATCGGCCACTTCGCCGTCCAGACCGGTGAAACAGGGGTCCCAGCATTCCCGGGGATCGGACTCCAGGAACCAGAGCAGGGTCAGCCGGGTGTCGACCCCCTCGACCTGCTTCACATACGACATCCGGTCCGAGGGCAGCGGGGTGGGCCGGAAGACCGTCACCATCGCGGCGGGCGAGCCCGCGAGCCGGCGCGGCAGATGTCTGGATCGGAGCCATGCGAGCAGTTCCTCCCGCTGCTCCGGGCCCTCGCTCTCGATCACCTCCAGTGCCAGCCCGGCGTAGGGGTGGTCCAGCGCGTGGTGGTCACGCGGCCCGGCCGCCCCGTCCCGGTAGACGGTGGCCTCGTGGTCCTGGAAGGCCGTGAAGATGTGCGTACGGTCCTGGTGGACCCGCCCGTCCCGCAGGAGCCGCTTGTTGATGCCGACCGTCCACCGCATGTGGTCCGCGTAGCGCCCCTCGGTGAGCCAGTAGACGGAGAGGTAGCAGCCGGCGGTCACCGGCCGGGCGATCGCCGACTTCTCGGGGTAGCGCAGCAGCTGGAGCTCACGGGTGGCGACCCAGCGGCGGCCCGCGTAGATCCACGGCATGGCCATCGCGCCCGCGATGAAGTGGTCGTCCTCGTACCAGCGGTTGTAGGCGTACTCATGGCCCGGATGCGGCTCGACCAGGGTGATCAGGGCATGGCCAGGGCGCACCCCGTACGGGCCGACGGAGGCCAGTTCCGCGTACGCGTCGCTCGTCATGTCCCTCAGGTGTAGCTGACGTTACGTCAGTTGGGGAGGGGGGCGTCCGAATCAAGTGCGCGGAATCGGACGGCGAAACGGGGCCGGTGGCGCTCTGGCCATCTCACGGCCACGCCCCTAATCTGACGCGACGCCAGACACGGGAGGGACCGCCATGCCGCTGCAGGGCAAGACCGTCGTCGTCTCCGGGGTCGGACCCGGACTGGGGGCCCGGGTGGTGGCCGCGTGCGTCCGGGACGGCGCCCGGGTGGTGATGGGGGCGCGGACGGGGGAACGGCTGCCGAAGGTGGCCGAGGAGGTCGATCCGGGCGGTGAGCACACTGCCTGGCGGCCCACCGACATCGCGGACGAGGCGCAGTGCGAGGCCCTCGCCGCGCTCGCCCTCGACCGCTTCGGCCGGATCGACGCCGTGGTCCATGTGGCCGCGCTGGACAGCCACTTCGGCGGGCTGGAGGACGCCGACTTCGTCTCCTGGGCCCGGGTGGTGGACATCAATCTGTTCGGGACGCTCCGGATGACCCGCGCCTGCCTGCCCGCGCTGAAGCGCAACGGCGGCTCGGTCGTGCTGATCGGCACCCAGTCGTCGTCCGCCGCCCCCACCGAGCTGCGCCAGACCGCCTACGCCGCCTCCAAGGGCGCGCTGACCTCCGCCATGTACGCGCTCGCGCGTGAGCTGGGTCCGCACCGGATACGGGTCAACACCGTGCAGCCCGGCTGGATGTGGGGGCCGCCGGTGCAGGCGTATGTGACCTTCACCGCCCAGACCGAGGGCGTGGGCGAGGCCGAGGTGCTGAGCCGGCTCACCGACCGGATGGCCCTGCCGGAGCTGGCGACGGACGGCGATGTGGCGGAGGCCGCGGCCTTCCTGGCCTCCGACCGGGCCCTGGCGATCACCGGGCAGTCGCTGCTGGTGAACGCCGGTGAACTGATGCGTTAGCGCGACTCCTGTCCGGCCTTTCGGGATCCCGCTCCCGTACGACCCAGCGATCGGTGGGCGTGCGTCTGACGAAGTGCCCGCTCATCGTGGGCGTACAGGCATGCGAACGACAACGCCCCGTCAGGTCAAGAAACCGTAAATTCGTTCTTCTTTCTGATCTGCGTTCACATTCGTGACCTATAGAACCCTTGACCGGTCACCCGAACGAGCGGTTCAATCCCGGAAGTACCCCGCTCCCGCTCGGGGGAACCGCCCATGACGAACGTCGCGGCGAAGTGCGCTCCCGTTCATATGGCGGACCCCTGGGAGGGGACATGAACAGTCTCGACTGGGTTGTACTGATCGGCTACTTCGGCGTCATGGTCGGCATCGGCCTCTGGTCCCACAAGCGTGTGGACAACGTCAGCGACTTCTTCACCGCGGGCGGCAAGATGCCCTGGTGGCTGTCCGGGATCTCGCACCACATGTCCGGCTACAGCGCGGTGATGTTCACGGGATACGCGGCCATCGCCTACCAATACGGCATCACCTCCTATGTCACCTGGTCCTTCCCCATCGCCATCGGCATCGCGATCGGCGCCAACCTCTTCGCGCCGCGCCTGAACCGGGTGCGCAGCAAACTCAGGGTGGCCTCGCCGCTCGAATATCTGAAGAACCGCTACAACCTGCCCACGCAGCAGGCGCTGGCCTGGTCCGGGGTGCTACTGAAGATCGTCGACGTGGGTGCCAAGTGGGCGGCCATCGCCACCCTGCTCTCCATCTTCACCGGTGTATCGCTCAACCAGGGCATCCTGATCACGGGCGCGGTCACCGCCGTCTACTGCACCGTCGGCGGGCTGTGGGCCGACGCGCTCACCGAACTCGGCCAGTTCATCATCCAGTTCGTGGCGGGCATCTCGATGCTGATCGCCGTACTCCACGAGCTGGACGGCTTCAGCACCTTCTGGACCGTCTGGGACGACCTCCCCGACAGCCACCACCAGCCGACCGTCGGCCCGTACACCCTGGTCTTCCTGCTCGCGTACCTCTTCATCAAGACCTTCGAGTACAACGGCGGCATGTGGAACCAGGCGCAGCGCTACATGGCGACCGATAGCGCCCACTCCGCCAAGCGCTCGGCCCGGCTGTCGGCCGTCCTGTGGTTCGTCTGGCCGCTGGTGCTGTTCTTCCCGATGTGGGTCGCACCGCTGATCATCAAGACGGACAAGCCCGCCGACTCGTACGCCGAGATGGCCGAACACCTGCTGCCGCACGGTCTGCTGGGCCTGGTGATCGTCGGCTTCTTCTCGCACACCATGGCGATGTGCTCCTCGGACGCCAACGCGATCGCGGCGGTGGTGACCCGGGACATCATGCCCGCGGTCTTCAAGTCGGTACGGGAATGGTCCTCTCGCACCGGGCTGATCGCGGCCCGCTACACCACCCTGCTCTTCCTCGCCCTGTCGATGGCCATCGCCACCCAGGTCAACTCGGACTTCTTCGGGGACATCATCACCGTCGTGATCAAGTGGGTTGCCGGGCTCATGGGACCGATCGCGATCCCGCTGATGCTCGGCATGCTGGCCACCTTCCGGAAGTCGGGTCCGACGGCGGCGCTGGTCAGCTGGGCCATGGGGCTGATCGCCTTCTACCTCGTCAACTACCCGATCAACGACGCGATCGACGGAGGGGTGAACCTGGAGTACCAGATCTCCATCCCGCTCGCGGTCTCGCTCGTGCTCTTCATCGTCATCGGCTACATCAAGCCCGAGGACACCCCGGAGCGCGATGCCATCCTCGCCTCGCTCAACTCGGATGAGGACGGGCCGGGTTCGGCGAGTGCCGCGCTGTCCGTGCCGGAACAGGGCGACGCGGACGACCGCAAGTCGGTCGCGGGCGCCACGGACTGACGCCTTCCGCGCGGCGGCCATGACCAGGGCCGCCGGTCACCACCCAGTGCGGGGTGACCGGCGGCCCGGTTCCATGTGTGGGTGCGCGGCGTCTATTGGGGCGCACCGTCTATTGATGCGCGGGCCGTCAGGTCGCACTGCATGAGGTGGGTGTCGATCCAACGCCCGTGCTTGTGGCCGACCCCGGCCAGCAGGCCCGCCGAGCGGAAGCCGAAGCGCCGGTGCAGGGCCGCCGAGGCATCGCTGCCGGAGTCGGCGATGACCGCGACGACCTGCCGTACGCCCGCCTCGGCACAGCGGGCGAGCAGGGCGTCGAGCAGCGCGGCCCCGAGCCCCGCGCCGGTCCGCCCGGGGGCGAGGTAGATGGCGTCCTCGGCGGTGTGGCGGTACGCGGGCTTGGGGCGCCAGGGCCCGGCGCAGGCGTATCCGGCGACCGTAAGGCGGCCGTTTTCGGGGGCTGCGCCGCCGTCGTCGACCTCGGCGACCAGGAACGGCAGCCCCCGGTCGGTCAGCTCGGCCAGCCGCCGCGCCCAGTCCTCGACGGTGGGCGGGGTCTCCTCGAAGGTGACGACGGTCTCGGTGACGTAGTGACCGTAGATCGCGGCGATGGCGTCCAGGTCGGCGTGGGTGGCATCACGTATGACGGCGGCGGAGGCAGGCACCGGCCCACCTTACGGCCGACCGTTCCCGGGGCGGAAGTGGAACGCGGGGCAGGGGTGGCGGTGAGGAGATCCCGCCTGTCCGGGCAACCTTTTGCTCACCTGCGGTTCGCATCCGGAACGTACTATGGTCGGCCGTCCGAGCCCGCCTGCCACCAACCGCACCAACCGCACCACCCGGACCCGGCTCGCCCCGCCCCCACCGAGCCGCCGTCCTCAGGGACCTCTGGAGCCCCCGTGACCGCCACCCAGACGATCACCGACTCCCGGATCCACCGGGCCCGCGCCCTCGTACTGCGCCGACCGGTCCTGTGCGCGGCGGTCTTCTGCCTGCTCTCCTTCACCGGGTTCTGGATCGCGCAGCGGGCCGCCCAGGTGTCGATGGTCGATCTGCTGGTCTATCGCGCCGAGGGATGGACCGTACGCAATGCCATGGATCTGTATGACATGCGGGCGACTGAGCACAATCTGCCCAATACCTACCCGCCGTTCGCGGCCCTGCTCTTCACCCCGCTGACCGTGATGAGCACGGGCGTCCTGCGGACCTTCGGGACGGCCGTCAATCTCGTCCTGATGGTCGCCGTGGCCCATCTGTCGCTGCGACTGATCGGATGGCCCGCCCGGGTGCCGCGACCGGCCGCCGTCCTGGCCCTGGCCGCCGTCGGGGTGTGGTGCGAGCCGGTGTGGACGACGCTGCGCTACGGGCAGATCAATCTGCTGGTGACGGCGCTGGTGCTGTGGGATCTGACCCGCCGGGCGGGCCACCGCTGGGCGGGGGTCGGGACGGGCATCGCCACCGGGATCAAGCTCACCCCGGGGCTCTTCGTGGTCTTCCTGGGGCTGGCCGGGCTGTTCCTCGGCCTCCGGCGGCTGCGGGCGGCAGGGGCGGCCCGGAGGCGCACCGGGCCCGGAAGCGGCCCGCCGCCACGGCGTCTCCTGAACGACCATCTGCGGCGCGCGGCCGTCGCGACCGCCGCCTTCGTCCTTACGGTCGCGTTCTCGGCCCTGGCGCTGCCGCATGACTCCCGGCGCTTCTGGACCGAGGTCGTCTTCGCCACCGACCGCCCCGGCGATGTCGAGGGCGCGGGCAACCAGAACCTCAAGGGCGCGCTCGCGCGTGTGCTGCACACCCCCGACCCGGGCATGTGGTGGCTCGCGGCGGCCGCGCTTATCGGCTGTGTGGGCCTGGCCACGGCGGTGGCCGCCCAGCTGACCGACGACAGCCGCCTGCCGAACGCCCGCGCCTGGGCCGCCCTGACCTGCGCGGTGACCGCCCTCATGGTCAGCCCGGTCTCCTGGTCGCACCACTGGGTGTGGGCCGTCCCGATGGTCCTGCTGCTCGCGGTGGAGGCGGTGCGGCGGGGCGCGGCGGGCTGGACGGCCTGGACGGTGGTGACCGGGCTGCTCTTCTGTTCCTTCATGGTCTGGTACGCGCCCCACAGCCGGCCGGCCCGGGTGGAGCTCCACCAGAACCCCGCCCAGATGCTGCTCACCGCCGTCTATCCGCTGATCGGCGTCGCCTTCCTGGGCGTGGCCGCGTATCTGACCCTGCGCGCCGTAAGGCGTCCATGGCGTCCCTGGGAGGGGATCGGGGTCCCGGGGCACCGGCGGACCACCGCAGGTGCGGGCACGGAGCGGACCTACGCGCGCGGGTAGCGGGTGAGCCAGGCCGGGGAGGAACTGCCGGGGCCGTGCAGGGCCGGGCCCTGGGTCATCTCCATGGCGAAGTCGTCGGCCAGCTCCAGGATCGTGCCGCGCCCCTCGACCTCCGCCAGCCAGGCGGGCGGCAGCGCCGTCTCGCCGTGCAGCGCGCCCAGCAGATTGCCGCAGATGGCCGCCGTGGAGTCGCTGTCCCCGCCGTGGTTGACCGCGAGCAGCAGCCCATGGCGGACATCCTCGGCGACCAGCGCGCAGTACAGGCCCATCGCCAGCGCCTCCTCACCGGTCCAGCCCTCGCCGAGCGACGCGACGCGGTCGGGCGTCGGCAGGCCCTGCCGTACGGCGCCGAGGGCGTGCCGCAGCGCGTGGGTGGTCTCCTCATGGCCGGGGCGGGTGGCCAGATGGGCGAGGGCGCGCTGGACGGCTCCGTCCAGCGCCTCGCCGCGCGCCAGGCCGTGCACGATGAGGGCGAAGGCACCGGCCGAGAGATAGCCGGTGGGGTGGCCGTGGGTCTGGGCCGCGCACTCGATGGCCAGTTGGAAGACCAACTGCGGCTCCCAGCCCACCAGCAGTCCGAAGGGCGCGGAGCGCATCACGGCGCCGCATCCCTTGGAGTCGGGGTTCTTGGGCCGCTCCAGGGTGCCCATGGTCTCGTCGGCGAGCCCGGTGATACAGGCCCGGCCCGGGGACCGCTGGGCGTACAGCCACTCCTCGCGGGCCAGCCAGCCGGCGTCCTTACGGCGCTCATCGGGGCCCCAGTCGCGCTGGGTGGAGTACCAGCGGCGGTGGGCGGAGTGGATGTCGGTGGGCGGGTGCCAGGCCCCGGTGTCACGGCGCACCTGCGCCCGTATCAGTCCATCCACCGTGAACAGCGTCATCTGGGTGTCGTCGGTGACCCGTCCGCGGCCGCCGTAGGCGGGCAGGAAGTCCGTCACGCCCTCGGGTCCGTGTGCCGCCCTGATCTCGTCCAGGGAGGCGAACTCCACGGCCGCCCCCAGCGCGTCCCCGATGGCCCCGCCGAGCAGACAGCCGCGCACCCGGCTGCGGAAGTCCTGCTGTTCGGCGCGGCCCCATACGCCGGTCGCTGCGCTGGCGGTTGCGGTCACGACCTATGCCTCTTTTCTTCGCTGCGTGAATGGCCCTGAACTGTCTTTGAACTGTAATGGACACCTAATGATCGCCTCTTGGCCGCCGCGGATTGTGAAGGCGTCATCACGGAGAAGACGACGGAGTGTCGCATTCCGAGAATGCGAATTCCCTCACCGAATGTCGGCCGCGCGCCGAAAGCCCTTATCCGAGCGCCGTCCGGCCGAGCTCCAGGCTCGCCCGGAGCTCGGCGAGCGGCGCGCGGAGGGCGGCGAGCAGGGCGGGGTCGGCCCCGGGGCACTGGGCGAGGTCGTCCAGGTCCCCCACCGCTTCGTCCACGGTCTCCCAGCACGGGCCGCGTGGCGGACAGCTCCGCCAGTGATCGCTCGGCCCCGGCCCGGTCGCCGAGGGCGGCCCGGCTGATGATCGGAGCGGTCACTCCGGCCTGTGCGTCCCACTGATCGCCGTGCTCCTCCAGGAGCGTTTCGCCCCGAAGTATCCGCGTGGCGCGCCCGCAAGTATCCGCGCGGCGTGCCCGCGAACCGTGCGCCGGGGTTGTGAACTGCTGGCGATTGCCTTCGCACAGGCGTGTTCTGGCGCACATGAGCGAGTGTTCTGGCTGCAGCCGTGCGACCCCATGAGTGGGAACGAAGGTTCCTTGGTCGAATGTGTGACCT
>NZ_JAAAYH010000296.1:0-11501 GCF_018035285.1 Streptomyces sp. MK37H
GGGGCGGCCGATTCCCGAATCGCTCGCCCGTAAGGCGGCCGAGTCCGGTGATCCGCGGGGGATGACCGTCTATGGCATAGGGCTGGGGCAGCGGGGCGCGTACGCCGAGGCCGTCCACTGGCTCGGTAAGGCCGCCGCGACGGGCGATCTCTCGGCCATGGTGGTGCTCGGCACCGTCCACCTGGACCGCGGCGAGCTGGGCGAGGCGGAGCGGCACTTCCAGCGGGCGGCGGACCGCGGCCACGACGGTGCGCGCCTCGCCCTCCGGCAGATGCGCGCCCGGCGCAACGGCAGCGGCCACTGAATCGTTTGCCGTGGCAGTCCGCAGTCCGCAGTCCGCAGTCCGCAGTCCGCAGTCCGCAGTCCGCAGTCCGTCGTCCGCCGTCCGGGGCCGCCTTCACCGGGGCGCCCCGCCGCGGGCAGGGGCATCTTTCGGCGGCAGCCGGGGGAGCCTGGCGCGGTCGCGCGCACGGCGCGGGATCGTCCCCGGGCTGGGCGAGAGACGTACTCGGGCCACTCCGGCACCGCGGCGAGGGGCCGTGCCGCGCATCGGAGCGGGGCGGCCGTCACATCGGGTCATGCCGGGCCCCGGCGGGCCGTGCCGGGCGCCACGGGAGCGGGGTGGCCCCTGTGCGGCGGGCCCGAGGGGCGTGAACGGCGCGGGTGCCCGGGAACGGCGAGGGGCGCGGCACCCTCGCGGTGCCGCGCCCCTGCGCGCTCGTCCTGATCGTCCCTGCCGGACCGGCTCGTCCAGGCTCATCCGGCCAGACGGCCAGGCCGACCAGACCGGCCAGGCCGACCAGACCGGCCAGACCGGCCCGTCCCGCCAGACTCGCCCGTCCGGGCTACACCGGCCCGGCCACCACCGTCACCGGCTTGGCGAGCGGTTCGCCCGAGCCGTCCCGGCGTGGGTCGATCTCCGGCAGCGCCGCCGGGGAGCCGTTCGCCCCCGCCGCGCGGGCCGGGATCGTGCCCGCCCAGGCCATGACCAGGCAGTCCTCGCCCTTCAGGAACCGATGGCAACGCACCCCGCCCGTGGCCCGGCCCTTGCGCGGGTACTGGTCGAAGGGGGTGAGCTTGGCCGACTGCTGTACCGAGTCATCGAGGGTGCCGCTCGCGCCCGCGACCGTGAAGACCACCGCGTCGCTCGCGGGGTCGACGGCCGTGAACGAGATCACCTTGGCGCCGGAGCCGAGCTTGATGCCCGCCATACCGCCAGCGGCGCGGCCCTGTGGCCGTACCTGGCCGGCCGCGTAGCGCAGCAGCTGGGCGTCGTCGGTGATGAAGACCAGGTCCTCCTCGCCGGTGGACAGCTCCACCGCGCCCACGATCCGGTCGCCCTCCTTGAGGCCGATGACCTCCAACTCGTCCTTGTTGGCGGGGTAGTCGGGGACCACGCGCTTGACGACGCCCTGCTCCGTGCCGATCGCGAGCCCCGGTGAGGACTCGTCCAGGGTGGTGAGGCAGATCAGCTCCTCGTCGTCCTCCAGCGAGAGGAACTCGGCGATGGGCGCCCCGCCCGACAGATTCGGGGGTGCGGCCGACTCCGGGAGGATCGGGAGGTCGATCACCGAGAGCCGCAGCAGCCGCCCGGCGGAGGTCACCGCCCCCACCGAGCCGCGGGCCGTGGCCGGGACCGCGGAGACGATCACATCGTGCTTGGCGCGCTTGGCCTTCCCCTCGACCGGGAACGGCTCGCCGTTGGCGGTACGGGCCAGCAGCCCGGTGGAGGACAGCAGCACCCGGCAGGGATCGTCCGCGACTTCCAGCGGCACCGCGGTCACCGGCGCGTTCGACGACTCCAGCAGCACCGTGCGGCGCGGGGTGCCGAACTTCTTGGCCACCGCGGCCAGTTCGGAGGAGACCAGCTTGCGCAGCTCGGCGTCGGAGTCGAGGATCCGGGTGAGCTCCTCGATCTCGGCGTTGAGCCGGTCGCGCTCCGACTCCAGCTCCAGCCGGTCGAACTTGGTCAGCCGGCGCAGCGGGGTGTCCAGGATGTACTGCGTCTGGATGTCGGAGAGACCGAAGCGCTCGATGAGGGACCGCTTGGCCTCCGCCGCGTTCTCGCTCTGCCGGATGAGGCGGATGACCTCGTCGATGTCGAGCAGGGCCACCAGCAGACCCTCGACCAGGTGCAGTCGGTTCCGCCGCTTGGTGCGCCGGAACTCGCTGCGCCGCCGGACCACGTCGAAGCGGTGGTCGAGGTAGACCTCCAGCAGCTCCTTCAGGCCCAGCGTGAGCGGCTGGCCGTCCACCAGCGCCACGTTGTTGATGCCGAAGGACTCCTCCATCGGCGTGAGCTTGTAGAGCTGCTCCAGCACGGCCTCGGGGTTGAAGCCGTTCTTGATCTCGATCACCAGCCGCAGCCCGTGCTCACGGTCGGTGAGGTCCTTGACGTCCGCGATGCCCTGGAGCTTCTTCGCCCCGACCAGGTCCTTGATCTTGGAGATGACCTTCTCGGGCCCCACGGCGAAGGGCAGCTCGGTGACGACGAGGCCCTTACGGCGGGCCGTCACGTCCTCCACGGCCACCGTGGCGCGGATCTTGAAGGTGCCGCGGCCCGTCTCGTACGCGTCCCGGATGCCGCTCATGCCCACGATCCGGCCGCCGGTGGGCAGGTCGGGTCCCGGCACGTGCCGCATCAGCGTCTCGAGGTCCGCGCCCGGGTGCCTGATCAGATGACGGGCGGCGGCGATGACCTCGCCCAGGTTGTGCGGCGGCATATTGGTGGCCATGCCGACCGCGATCCCGGACGTGCCGTTGACCAGCAGGTTCGGATAGGCGGCGGGGAGGGTGACCGGCTCCTGCTCACTGCCGTCGTAGTTCGGGGAGAAGTCGACCGTGTCCTCGTCGATCGACTCGGTCATCAGCGAGGTCGCCGACGCCATCCGGCACTCGGTGTACCGCATCGCGGCCGGCGGGTCGTCGTTGCCCAGCGAGCCGAAGTTCCCGTGGCCGTCGACCATCGGCAGGCGCATGGAGAACGGCTGTGCCATGCGCACCAGCGCGTCGTAGATCGACGCGTCGCCGTGCGGGTGGAGCTTTCCCATCACCTCGCCGACGACGCGGGCGCACTTCACATAGGAGCGCTCGGGGCGCAGGCCCATGTCGTTCATCTGGTAGAGGATGCGGCGGTGCACGGGCTTGAGCCCGTCACGGGCGTCGGGCAGCGCGCGCGAGTAGATGACCGAGTAGGCGTACTCGAGGTAGGAGCCCTGCATCTCGTCGACGACGTCGATGTCGAGGATGCGCTCCTCGAAGTCGTCCGGCGGCGGGGTCTTCGTGCGGCGGCGGGCCATCGCGCTTGGGGCTCCTTCAACTGCCGATGCGGGATCTGACGCCGACCATTGTGGCCCGGCCCACCGACAAGTGTGGAACGGCCCGGGGTGCCGGCGGCCGGGGCGGGCCCCGGAACCGCGCCCGACGGCACCGCGCGAAGCCCCTCGGAGGGGCCCGGATCCGGCGCAGCAGGGCTTGCGGAAACGGTTCGGGACAGCTCGGCAGGACGGGAGTGGACCGGAACTTCGCCAGATGTCCGTCCCCTTGCATACAGTGACAGAAGCGCTGCGCAAGCGGCTGGCACGCGCTCCATCACGCGATCGAAGGGACGTACATGCCCATGGGTCACACGGCCACGCAGCAGGCCGGCTCCGGCGGCTTGAAAGCGACTGAGCACCGCCTGGCCAATGGCCTGCGCGTGGTGCTCTCCGAGGACCATCTGACCCCGGTCGCCGCGGTCTGTCTGTGGTACGACGTCGGCTCGCGCCATGAGGTCAAGGGGCGCACCGGCCTGGCGCACCTCTTCGAGCACCTGATGTTCCAGGGCTCGGCGCAGGTCACCGGCAACGGCCACTTCGAGCTGGTGCAGGGGGCCGGCGGCTCGCTCAACGGCACGACCAGCTTCGAGCGCACCAACTACTTCGAGACCATGCCCGCCCACCAGGTCGAGCTCGCCCTGTGGCTGGAGGCCGACCGGATGGGGTCCCTCCTGACCGCGCTGGACGAGGAGAGCCTGGAGAACCAGCGCGACGTCGTCAAGAACGAGCGCCGCCAGCGGTACGACAACGTCCCGTACGGCACCGCCTTCGAGAAGCTCGTCGCCATGGCGTACCCCGAGGGCCACCCGTACCACCACACCCCGATCGGCTCCATGGCCGACCTGGACGCGGCCTCCCTGGAGGACGCGCGGGAGTTCTTCCGCACCTACTACGCGCCCAATAACGCCGTGCTGTCGATCGTCGGCGACATCGACCCCGAGCAGACGCTCGCCTGGATTGAGAAGTACTTCGGCTCCATCCCCTCCCACGAGGGCAAGCGGCCACCCCGTGACGGCACGCTCCCGGAGGTGATCGGCGGTCAGCTGCGCGAGGTCGTGGAGGAGGAAGTTCCGGCCCGCGCCCTGATGGCCGCCTACCGGCTGCCGCACGACGGCACCCGTGAGGCCGACGCCGCCGACCTGGCGCTGACCGTCCTCGGCGGCGGCGAGTCCTCCCGGCTCCACAACCGCCTGGTGCGCCGCGACCGCACCGCCGTGGCCGCCGGATTCGGCCTGCTGCGGCTGTCGGGCGCCCCCTCGCTGGGCTGGCTGGACGTGAAGACCTCCGGCGGTGTCGAGGTGCCCGCCATCGAGGCCGCCGTCGACGAGGAGCTGGCCCGCTTCGCAGAGGAGGGGCCGACCCCGCAGGAGATGGAGCGCGCCCAGGCGCAGATCGAGCGCGAGTGGCTGGACCGGCTGGCCACGGTCGGCGGCCGGGCCGACGAGCTCTGCCGTTACGCGGTGCTCTTCGGCGACCCGCAGCTGGCGCTGACCGCCGTGGAGCGGGTGCTCGACATCAGCCCCGAGGAGGTGCGGGCCGTGGCCGCGGCGCGGCTGCGCCCCGACAACCGCGCCGTGCTGGTCTACGAGCCCGTCCAGGGCGCCGAGGACGCAGCCGACGCCGCCGAAGCCGCCGAGACCGACGCAGAAGGGGAGGCGGCCCAGTGAGCGACGCCGTCACCGCGACCATGACCTTCCACCCGCAGCCCAAGGGCGGCGCCCCCAGGCCGTGGGCGTTCCCGGCCCCCGAGCGCGGTGAGCTGCCCAACGGCCTCACCGTGCTGCGCTGCCACCGCCCCGGCCAGCAGGTCGTCGCCGTCGAGATCAACCTGGAGGCGCCGCTGGACGCCGAGCCGGCCGGGCTCGAAGGCGTCGCCACGATCATGGCGCGCGCCCTGTCGGAGGGCACCGACAAGCACGACGCCGAGGAGTTCGCCGCCGAGCTCGAGCGCTGCGGCGCCACGCTGGACGCCCACGCCGACCACCCCGGCGTCCGCCTCTCCCTGGAGGTCCCGGCCTCCCGGCTGCCCAAGGCGCTCGGTCTGCTGGCCGACGCGCTGCGCGCCCCCGCCTTCCCGGACGGCGAGGTCGAGCGGCTGGTGCGCAACCGGCTGGACGAGATCCCCCATGAGCTGGCCAACCCGGCCCGCCGCGCCTCGATGGCCCTCTCCGCGGAGCTCTTCCCGGCCGAGTCGCGGATGTCCCGGCCGCGCCAGGGCACCCAGGAGACCATCGAGGGCATCGACGCCGCGGCCGTGCGGGCCTTCTACGAGGCGCATCTCCGCCCCTCCACCGCCACCGCCGTCATCGTGGGCGACCTCGGCGGCGTCGACCTGGACCGGGCGCTCGCCGACACCCTCGGCGCCTGGACGGGCGGGGCGGGCGCGCCGCGCACGGCTCCGCCGATCGTCGCGGACGACACCGGCCGTGTGGTGATCGTCGACCGGCCGGGCGCGGTGCAGACCCAGCTGCTCATCGGGCGCGTGGGCGCCGACCGCCACGACCGGGTCTGGCCCGCGCAGGTGCTCGGCACGTACTGCATGGGCGGCACCCTCACCTCCCGTCTCGACCGCGTGCTGCGCGAGGAGAAGGGCTACACCTACGGGGTGCGCGCCTTCGGCCAGGTGCTGCGCTCCGGGCCCCCGTCGCCCACGGGCGGCTCCTCGGGCGCCTCGATGCTGGCGATCAGCGGCTCGGTGGCCACCGAGGTCACCGGCCCCGCGCTGGACGACCTCTGGAAGGTGCTGCGCACGCTGAAGGAGGAGGGGCTGACGGACGACGAGCGCGATGTCGCGGTGCAGAACCTGGTGGGCGTCGCCCCGCTGAAGTACGAGACGGCGGCGTCCGTCGCGAACACCCTCGCCGACCAGGTCGAGCAGCATCTTCCGGACGACTTCCAGGCGCAGTTGTACGCCCGTCTGGCGGAGACCGGCACGGTGGAGGCCACCGCCGCGGTGGTGAGCGCCTTCCCGGCGGACCGGCTGGTCACGGTGCTGGTCGGGGACGCCTCGGCGATCGAGGAGCCGGTCCGGGCGCTGGGCATCGGCGAGGTGCGCGTCATCTCCGGCTGAGCCGAGGAGTGTTGGCCGGATCCGTGCGCAGTGCCGCCGGTCCGGCCGGCTCGCTGACGGTCCGGCAGGCGGTCCGGCGGACGTCCGGTCCATGAGCCGACAGCGGAAGGGCCCCGGCCCCGTAAGGGCGCCGAAGCCCTTCCGACATGCCCGATTTATGGGATTGACCGCTTGTTTGGTTTGTGGGGAGAGCAACAAAAAACCGGAACCGTTTGGTGATCGAAAGCGGGCCCGTTAGCGTCAGTCCGGCTGTTCGCCAGCGACCCGCCGCACCCGCGGCACCGGACAGTCATCGCCGAGTCCCCGTACGGCGCGAGCCAGGGGAGCCGGGGACCCAACACGTCCCCAGGGGTGAATCGGGCGCCTTCCCCGGCCGGGGGAGGAGTCCGTAGGAGACCTTCCTGCTCCGAACCCGTCAGCTAACCCGGTAGGCGAGAAGGAAGGAAAGGAGTGCGCCTCAGTATGGCGTCCACCCGCACTGCCACCGGGAAGCATCGCCGCACCAGCAAGGTCAACGTCCGCACGGGCGCGAACGTCGTGGGCATCACGACCGTCGCCTCGGGTGTGGTCGCCGGGATCACCGGACAGGCGTTCGCGGCCGATGGGGGCCCCGATCCCCAGCAGACCGGTCTGACCCAGGCGATCGTGATCGGCGACGGGATCGCGGACCACATCGAGGCCCAGGCGCAGTCCCAGGAGACCGCCGCCGAGCAGGCCGCCGCCAAGGCCAAGGCAGAGGCGATCGCCCGCCAGGAGGCCGCCAGAAAGGCGGAGGCCGCGGCGAAGAAGGCCAAGGCCGAGCGCGAGGCCAAGGAGCGCGCGGCGCGCGAGGCCGAGCGCAAGCGCCTCAACACCTTCGTGTCGCCGATCAGCGGCTCCTACGTCTCCACCGGTTACCAGGCGTCCAGCGGGCTGTGGTCCTCCGGCAGCCACACCGGCATCGACTTCAACGCCTCCACCGGCACCACGGTGCACTCCGTGGGCATGGGCGAGATCGTCGAGGCGGGCTGGGGCGGCTCCTACGGCAACAACGTCGTCATCAAGATGAACGACGGCACGTACACCCAGTACGGCCACCTGTCGTCGATCAGCGTCTCGGTCGGCCAGAAGGTCACCCCCGGCCAGCAGATCGGCCTGTCGGGCGCCACCGGCAACGTCACCGGACCGCATTTGCACTTCGAGGCCCGCACCAGCCCGGACTACGGCTCGGACATCGACCCGCTGTCGTACCTGCGTACGCACGGCGTCAACGTCTGACCCGTCGCGCGTCCGACGCGAACGCCGCGCGGTCCCGCCATCCGAGATCCCGCGAGACTTCCGAGAAGGCCCCGTCCGACGGACGGGGCCTTCGGCGTGCCACCGCCCGCCTGACCAAAAAATATCCATGAAATGCTTCCCGCCATCGGAAATGGCGGCCGCGTGGAATAGAGTCGTTCAACGCGCGTTCCATGGCCGCGTTTCGCGGGCGTTAAAGCGGAGGTTCGACAATGCGGGACCGTAAGTGAGCGGGGATACGAACGCGGTCCAGGGCGGTCGCCGGATTTCGGCACACGCGGTCTGCGCGGCGATTCGCGACGACATCGTCTCCGGTGCGTATCAGCCTGGCAGCCGCCTCACCGAGGAACTGCTCGCCCGGCGCTACGGCGTCTCCCGGGTGCCGGTCCGCGAGGCCCTGCGCACCCTGGAGTCCGAGGGCTTCGTGACGACCCGGCGGCACGCGGGGGCCTGCGTCGCCCAGCCCTCCGAGCGCGAGGCGGCCGATCTGCTGGACATCCGCGCGCTGCTGGAGCCGCTGGGCGCCGCACGGGCCGCACAGCGCCGCACCGAGGCCCATCTGAAGGTGCTGCGCGGACTGGTCCGGCTCGGCCGGGAGCGCGCCCAGGGCGGTCAGCTCGGCGAACTGCGGCCGCTGGGCGACTGGTTCCACGAGACGCTGGCCCAGGCGTCCGGCAGCCCGAGCCTGGCCGCGCTGCTCGTCCAGCTGCGCCGTAAGACCGCGTGGGTGTACGCGGCCGCTCCCGGGCCGCGGCCCGTGCCGCCCGAGGGCGCCGTGCGCCCCGACCCGGCCGCACGGGCCGTGGAGTCCTGGGCGGAGCACGGCGCGCTGGTGGACGCGGTGGCGCGCGGTGACGCCGACCGCGCGCGGGCGCTCGCCACCACGCACACCGAGCGCGCGCTGTCGGAATACCGGCTGCGCCGCCCGATTCCGGTGAGGACTTCGAAACATTCCGTCAACACGGCGAGCGGCCGGAATTAACAGAGCTCCCGTATACAACTCTTGGGAATTCTCTGCGCGGAAACAGAAAAAACGGCGGGGCCGCGGTGACTATTACGGCCACCGCGGCCCCGCCGCGCCGAATCCCTGAAATCACCCGGGAAACGCCTGGGAATTCCAGACAGGGCTCGCCCGGGATCAGACGGTCTCGGGAAGCTCCTCGAGGCCCTCCGCCACCAGCTTCGCCAGACGGTCGAGCGCGACCTCGGCGTCGTCCGCGCCGGAAGCGAGGACGACCTCCTCGCCGCCCTGGGCGCCCAGGCCGAGCACGGCCAGCATGGAGGCGGCGTTGACCGGGGTGCCGTCGCCCTTGGCGATCGTGATGGGGACGCCGGCGGCGGTGGCCGCCCGGACGAAGATCGACGCAGGGCGGGCGTGCAGGCCCTCGGCCCAGCCGATGGTGACGCGGCGCTCAGCCATGGTGTTGCCCTTCAGGTGTGACGGTGCTGTTGTCTAGACCAAAATCATACGGTGTCCGGATTCCCCCGAACGATGTCCGGGTGAGCCCGGGCATGCCCGGACTGGCCCGATACGGACCTTCCCCCGACACTCGGCCCCGACGCAAGGGTGTCCACCATCCGGACCGGGCGGGCCCGTACCCTGGCTCCCATGCGGAGCCCGTCGGACCATCACGCCTACCCGACCCACTGGGAAGCCGATGTGGTGCTCCGGGACGGCGGCACGGCACAGATCCGTCCCATCACCACCGATGACGCCCAGCGGCTGGTCAGCTTCTACGAGCGGGTCTCGGACGAGTCGAAGTACTACCGCTTCTTCGCGCCCTACCCCCGCCTGTCCGACCGCGATGTCCACCGCTTCACCCACCACGACTACGTCGACCGGGTGGGCCTGGCGGCCATCGTGGGGGATGAGTTCATCGCCACCGTTCGGTACGACCGCATCGACAGCCGGGGGATGTCGGCCCGCCCGTCTCCCACCACCACCCTCAACGGGCGCTCCGCGGCCCCTTCTGATCCGGCCCCCGCCGACGAGGCCGAGGTCGCCTTCCTCGTCCAGGACGCCCATCAGGGCCGCGGGGTGGCCTCCGCGCTCCTCGAACACATCGCCGCCGTGGCGCGCGAGCGGGGCATCCGGCGGTTCGCCGCCGAGGTGCTGCCCGCCAACAACAAGATGATCAAGGTGTTCACGGACGCGGGCTACACCCAGAAGCGCAGCTTCGAGGACGGGGTCGTCCGCCTCGAGTTCGACCTCGAGCCCACCGACCGCTCCCTGGCCGTCATGCGCGCCCGCGAGCAGCGGGCCGAGGCCCGGTCCGTCCAGCGGCTGCTCGCACCCGGCTCCGTGGCGGTCATCGGCACCAGCCGCACGCCCGGCGGCGTCGGCCGCACCGTGCTGCGCAACCTCCTGGACGGCGGCTTCACCGGACGCGTCCACGCCGTCAACCACGCCTTCCCCGACGACATGACGCGCCTGGAGCCCGAGGGCGTCCCGGCCCACCGCTCGCTGCGCGCCATAGAGGAGCCCGTGGACCTGGCCGTCGTCGCCGTCCCCGCCGAGCGGGTGCCCGCCGTCGTGGCCGAATGCGGCGACCACGGCGTCCAAGGGCTCGTCGTGCTCTCCGCCGGATACGCCGAGAGCGGGGGCGAGGGCCGCGACCGGCAGCGGGACCTCGTCCGCCAGGCCCGGTCCTACGGCATGCGCGTCATCGGCCCCAACGCCTTCGGCGTCATCAACACCGCCGACGGCGTCCGGCTGAACGCCTCCCTGTCCCCGCAGCTGCCCAACCCAGGCCGGCTGGGCCTGTTCACCCAGTCCGGGGCGATCGGCATCGCGCTGCTGTCCGGGCTGAACCGGCGCGGCGCCGGGCTGGCGAGCCTCGCCGGGATCGCGGGGATATCGACCTTCGTGTCCGCCGGGAACCGCGCCGACGTCTCGGGCAACGACCTCCTCCAGTACTGGTACGACGATCCGCTGACCGACGTCGTCCTGATGTACCTGGAGTCGATCGGCAACCCCCGCAAGTTCACCCGGCTCGCCAGGCGCACCGCCGCGGTCAAACCGGTGGTCGTCGTCAAGGGCGCCCGCCACACCGGCAGCGCCCCCACCGGCCATGCCGTGCCCACCACCCGGATCCCGGACGCCACCGTCTCCGATCTGCTGCGGCAGGCGGGCGTCATCCGGGTCGACACCGTGACCGAACTTGCCGACACCGGGGTGCTGCTCGCCTCCCAGCCGCTGCCCGCCGGTCCGCGCGTCGCCATCCTCGGCAACTCCGAGTCGCTCGGCCTGATCACCTACGACGCCTGCCTTACCGAGGAACTCCGCCCGCTGCCGCCCCGCGACCTGACCACGGACGCCACCCCGGACGACTTCCGGCGCGCCCTTACCGAGGCCCTCGCCGACGACACCTGCGACGCCGTGGTCGTCACCGCCATCCCGTGGGTCGGCGACGGCAGTGCGCAGGCCCTCGCCGCGGCCGTAAGGGAGGCGGCGCAGGCTCCCGGGCCCGGTCCGGCCAAGCCGGTGGCCGTGGTCCACCTGGAGATCCAGGAGCTCGCGCAGGCCCTGGCCGGCACCGGCGGCGAGCCCGCCCCTGGCACCCGCCGGATCCCCGCCTACCCCGCCGCCGAGCGGGCCGTGCGCGCGCTCGCCGAGGCCGTACGGTACGCGCGCTGGCGGGAGGAGGCCGCCGAGCCCGGGCGGGTCCCGGAGTACGACGACATCGACGAGGCGGGCGCGGCGGCCGACATCCAGGTGTTGCTCGCCCCGGCCGACGGCACGGGCGGCGACGGGACGGGCGGCTACGGCACGGGCGACGGCGCGAGCGTCGGAACCGCCGACGGGACCGGCCACGACGTGGGCGTCGGGATCGGCGAAG